>CAISRC010000060.1 GCA_903887845.1 uncultured Chlorobiaceae bacterium | reverse complement strand
GTCGTACCAAGATCCATGGGCCTGTTGTCCCTGTCACTGGTGAACTTGCGGCTCTGCTTGCCGTTATACCAGTAAACAAGTCTGATTTTGTTTCCTTCAATTTCAAGGGCCGTAATCCCACGTTTTCCAATGGTGCATCCGGAATTGAAGATGCTTGGAATGGTGATGTTATTGTACAGACCGCTCCTGAGACCGATTTTCTTGCCCTGCTTGTAGCAAGCATCAAGCTCGATTTTCAACGAAGCAATTTTCCGCTTGATCACGGTTCGTTTTTCACTATCTGCTGATGGATAAGCCCGACAGAGTTCCTCTATTCTGTAATTCAGAAAATCCACTTTTGAAAGCGATTCGAAAAGGGGACGATGAGTGTGACCTATAATACAGACTATTTTGGCCTGGTTTGAAAACTCATAAATCGATTTTTCAATAGCGAACCTTCTGGGACTGTTGTATGCTATGGAAAAGTTCCTTATGCCGACAGGTTTTGCAATATATTTAATGAAAAAGATAACGGCACGACTGACCATTGGGTAGGTTTCCCACAAGAGCTCCGAAGCCTGATGGCCATGAAAGAGCAGCATGGTTTCATCGCCGTAATGAAATTTCAGCGAATTGACCATCGAAGAAGCAAGCTGATACCCTTTTTCGTCAAACAAGGCCGTATCATGGTTCCCATAGGTTTTCCAGAAAAAGCCGTTCTTTTCAAACTTTAGAAAAAGGTCATACAAGTCGCCCCATTCTGTCACAATACTGTCAAGAGGAAACTTGAAAAGTTCCTCAATATCCCCATTAAGGACAAGGCTATATTTTTCAGGTAAATAATAGCTGCCGAGCATGGTTTTAACCAGTTCAGCATTCCGCTTGAACTCGTCCCGCCTGCCGCCATTACCCATATGAAGATCACTGAGAATCAGAACCCTGGAGGAGTGGTCCAGGCTAACCGACTTTGCTGTTTTCAGCAAGCGTTCAAGATAGGGATGTTTTTTATTATGTGGCCTCATAACATGGATACCGTGCGCCTCAAGCTCTGTTCAGTTTAATTGCCGTTCCAGAGTTGGATCATCATTAATGATATACTTAAAAAAAGTAACCCCCGCAAGATTCAGGCCGTAACAACTGTACGATACGAATAGCTGTCATCTTGTTCGATTATGATTGAGGAAAACCTAAAAAAAAGCTTTCTTGTATCCATGCCTTGACAACATCATAATTCATACACCATTTTCCACCACCTTGATATCCCCTGAACGATTCCGCAAAATCCGCACAATGCTGCTCCATCGCCAGCCTGATCTGACGGTAGTCATGGATAATGTCAACAAGGCTCACAACCTGTCCGCCATAATCCGAAGCTGTGACGGAGTCGGAATAAATGAAATCCATGCCGTTTCATATCGCAAAACCATTTATACTGAACAGAATGCAGCGGCCGGCACAAGCAAATGGATCACCATGAATTTGTACCCTGATATTGAAACAGTGTACAGCAAGTTATCAGCAAACGGCATGCAGATCCTCGTTGCAACAAACAGTGAGGGATGTCTGGATTTCAGAGATGTCGACTATACTCTGCCAACCGCTCTGGTCGTCGGCGCCGAGTGGGACGGGATATCAAAAGAGGCTATCAAAGGGGCCGACCAGGCTATTCTGGTGCCAATGCTTGGCATGGGAGAATCCCTTAATGTCTCTGTTGCCACCGCAGTCATTCTTTTCGAAGCACAGCGCCAGAGAGCGCAAAAAGAGATGTACAGCCAGCCACAGCTCAAGCCGGAGTACATTGAGCGGATGCTCTTTGAGTTTGCCTATCCGCGTCTGAGCCGGGAACTTCGGGAAAAAGGCATCCCCTATCCAGCTCTTGATGAACAGGGGCGCTTATGAAAAGCTACTGCATTAAAAAAGAACCTTGCGAGGCAATTTTTTTGCCAGCGCTATCCATTCTTTTATCTGGTCGACGGAAGGTGACAGTTGAACCAATTTTTTCTGTTGGTTGATTGCCTGCATTTTGGCATAAAGGTTCGATGGATTACGCTGAATAAGGTCGAAGAGGGTACCAACTCCTGCCGCTTCGAGCAGTTCCACTGTGGAGAAAGTTATCCCTTTAACTCTTGAAAGATCGAGACGATTAACCAGCTTGAGTATAACCGCCTCACTGATTCCGGTTGCAACGGACAGTCCCTTGCGTCCACTCTTGTCGCGTCCTCTTTCGAGAAGCTGTTCATGGCTTTGCACACCAGCCTCAACCAGTTTCACGGCAAGTCCCTCATCTATCCCTTCAAGAGTGACCGCCGTAACCGTTGGTGCATTTATCTCTTCGACAACAGCAGAAACAGGCACAACAACCGGTGCGCTCACTTTCTGAACAATCGGTGCGAGCTTCACCGGTTCTGGAAGAGATGCGACTTTCACTGCAAGGACTGGTTGAGCATCGATCAACATCTCCCGGGAACCATCCATGTCGCTCACCTCGCCCCTGATTATCCGCCCTGCAAGATTGCTAATACCAGGAAGTATTCTCGATGCCGTATCACTTGCCATTGTTGCAACGAAGGGAAAAAGAGCAACGGGATTACTGAGCAGCAGTCGGCGAATCTCTTCAGGACGCGAAAGGACATTGAGAGTCCCCCCCTGCTCGATGATCGCCTGACACGCAAGACGTCCACCACTCAGGATCTGGCGTTCAGATAAAAAAGCTTTTTCAATGTCGGAAAGCGGAGAAAGGCAATCACTCCCTTCCCGAACGGTTACATAGCAAGTCTGGCATATCCCTCTGCCCCCACACAGGTGGCCGACATGACTATGGTTCAACCGGGCCGCCTTGCCGATGGTCTGGCCAGGCAGTGCCTCACAGGGGAGATCGTTAATAACAAGATTCATAACAGTAACAAGTTAGCTAATAATTGAGAACAAGAGTCATTGGGGTGGCAGCACCCTGAACTTCACTTCTCTTGTTCGCCGAAACCCTTGATATAAAAATTTTCTTTTTCCTGCATCAGCGCACGATCTTCAAAAGACTGATCATCATAACCAATAAGATGAAGCACTGAATGGAAGGTAACACGCAAAAGTTCCTCCTGAAAATCAACAGAAAACTTTGCGGCATTTTCCTTGATGACATCAAGTGAAACATAAAACTCCCCATCAATTTCGCTTCCCTTGTTGTAGCGAAATGTTATGGTGTCAGTAGGGTAATCATGACCAAGAAACTCACGGTTGATTCGATGTATCATTTTGTTACCACAATAAACACCGACAACAGATTCAACCGTATAACCCTCATGTTCAATAACCAACAAAACAGCCTTTTCGAGCAACTGCTCAGGGATAGTCTTTTTTGTCGAATTGTAAATTTCCAGCATCAGGATGGGATATGTTGTGAAGCATTGATAAAAGCATCAATCTGTTTGAGTTCGGTATTGCGAACCCTGAAGGTAAGCTCAACCTCTTCATCAACATGGCGCTTGTCAATAACTTCTGTATGTTCGTACAGATACGTTATCAGTTTATAGTTGGAGACATGCACACTGATATGACGTTCGGTGTACTCACGCGCAACCTGCTGGCTAATCCTCTCCTTGAGAAGAGCAATATTGATTCCCCGAACCGCAGAGATAAAGACCGCATCAGGATATTTTTCGCCAAGCTCACGCAGGAGCGAAGGATCTTCGAGAGCATCAATCTTGTTGAAAACCTCAATAATGTTGTCGTGAATGACCCCGATCTCCTTCAGCGTATCGCGCACCACCGTCATCTGCTCCTCAAAACCAGGATGGCTGATATCGACCACATGGAGGAGAAAATCGGCCTGCAGCACTTCGTCAAGAGTCGATTTAAAACTCTCAACAAGAGTGTGCGGCAATTTGCGTATAAAACCAACTGTATCCGATAGCAAGACAAGCTTGTTGATGTTCAGTTCAAGACGTCGAGTTTTGGTATCGAGCGTCGCAAAAAGCCTGTTCTCCGCAAAAGCCTCAGCCTCCGGGCAAAGTGCGTTCATCAATGTTGACTTGCCAGCATTGGTGTACCCCACAAGCGAAACTCGCTGCACAGCCTGACGACTGCGAGTCTGCGTATCATGCTGAAGGGCAACCTCTCGCAACTTCTTCTTCAGAAGCGCAATACGATTACGAACCAGACGACGGTCCGTCTCAATCTGGGTTTCACCTGGCCCCTTGTTGCCTATACCACCCTTCTGTTTCGAAAGGTGAGTCCACTTCCCGGAAAGACGGGGAAGCATATATTCGAGCTGAGCAAGCTCCACCTGCATTTTCGCTTGCGCCGATTGAGCTCTTATAGCAAAAATCTGCAGGATGAGGCCGGTGCGATCGATAACTTTGCACTCCAGAGCCTGTTCAAGGTTTCTGGCCTGGGCTGGTGTAAGGTCGTCATCGAAAATCACAAGATCTATTTCATGCTCCTTTACAAACAGAACAAGTTCCTCAACCTTTCCTTTTCCAATACAATAGGCAGGATCACGCAGTTTTCTGTCCTGAATAAACGAGTCAACGACATCCGCTCCTGCCGTATCGGCAAGAAAAGCAAGTTCATCAAGGTACTCTTCAACAAGTGAACGGGGTGTTTCAGGAGGAGAACAAAGACCGACAAGAAAGGCCTTTTCCCTTTTATTTTCAGGAGTAACAGTATTCAATCGGACAGTAATAAATTACGTAAATAAAAATGAATGACAGCGATCTGTAATGTGGCTTGTTGCTATATTACAACCATTGTTTTATCTTGGCGTTTCATTCTCGATTCATATTCGAACCGTTTAAAAAGGTACACATTTTTGCTTTCACCCCCTACCACAGAAAGCGATTATTGCTGTAATGACCAAAACAGGCAAAATATAAGCGCATATCAGATGAATCAGAACGAACGCCGAAACTCTGCAGGCCTGGAGACTGAAAAGCTGATAACGCTTGATGATGCTTATGCATACTGCCGCCAGATTTCAAAAGAACACGCAAAAACATTTTATCTTGCAAGCCTGTTTCTGCCTAAAAAACAGCAGAAACCAATTTTTGCCATCTACGCCCTGCTGCGAACTGTCGATGATGTTGTCGATATGGCGGAGGAAAAACTTGCTAACGGACTTATCACCAAAGAAGAGATCAGTCTGATGCTTGAGGGATGGAAATCAAAGCTCAAAGCATGCTACGGCGGAAAAATTGAGAACGATCCGATTATGATGGCCTGGCACGATACGCTGAAAAGCTTCACAATCCCGATAGAGCTCCCCCTTGATTTGATGGATGGAGTCGCCATGGATATTGAGTTCAAACCTTTTGAAACCTTTGATGAACTCTACGTTTACTGCTACAAAGTGGCCGCAGTGGTCGGACTGATGACATCCGAAATTTTCGGCTACAGCGATAAACAGGCGCTGCAACATGCCATTGAACTGGGGATAGCCATGCAGTTAACCAACATTCTGCGCGATGTCGGTGAAGATGTCAACCGAGGCAGAATCTACCTGCCACTTGAAGATCTGCGCCGCTTCAACTATTCAAGTGAGGAGCTGATGCAGAAAAAAATCAACCCCAACTTCATTGCGTTGATGAAGTTTCAGCTCGAAAGAGCAAGAAACTACTACCGCTTGTCGGATAAAGGGATTCCAATGCTGGAGCGGCGAAGCCGCTTCGGGGTTGCCATCAGCAGCATCAACTACGGGAATATTTTAACTGCTATCGAAAAAAACAACTACGACGTTTTCTCAAAAAGAGCCTATCGCTCATTTTTTCAGAAAATCAGCACCATTCCTTATGTCTTGTACAAAACCCGTTAAGAGTTAAAAAAACTCCGCAGGGTTTGCCCATATTCATTCACATACAGAATTGAGAAAGAGATAACCATTATGCAGAAAGAGAACGGACAGAACAACAATAGCCAGGAACTGCCAGCCCAGATATCCCTGAATGACCAGATGCAGCGCCGTTTTGAAGAGCGTCAGCACCTTATGGAGGCCGGGATAAACCCCTATCCAACCCACTTCGAGGTAACACACTCTTCTGTGGAGATCATCGACGATTTTGAAGATGAGGCTAAAACGCCGGTCGCTGTCGCTGGCAGAATCATGACCATCAGAAAAATGGGAAAAGCCTCTTTTTTCCATCTGCAAGACTCGGCAGGCAGGATACAGATCTATATGAAAAAAGATGAGGTCGGTGAGGTAACCTATAACACCTTCAAGCTGCTCGACATCGGCGATATCGTTGGCGTGAGTGGATTCACCTTCAAAACAAGAACCGGAGAAATATCTGTCCATGCCGAATCGCTGGAGCTGCTCACCAAGTCCCTTCGACCAATCCCCGTCGCAAAAGAGAAAGAGGTTGATGGCGAAAAAGTTATTTTTGATGCTTTCAGCGACAAGGAGCTTCGGTACCGCCAGCGTTATGTTGACCTGATTGTCAATCCGGAAGTCAAGCAGACCTTTCTCAAGCGCTCCGCAATTGTCTCTTTCATGCGAAATTTCTTTTCACAGCAGGGTTGGCTTGAAGTTGAAACTCCAATTTTGCAGCCCATTTACGGGGGCGCAGCCGCCCGCCCGTTCACCACGCATCACAATGCGCTCGACATGCAGCTCTACCTGCGCATAGCAAACGAACTCTACCTCAAGCGGCTGATTGTGGGAGGTTTTGACGGAGTGTTTGAATTTGCCAAGGATTTCCGCAACGAAGGCATCGACCGTTTTCACAACCCGGAGTTCACCCAGGTTGAGCTCTATGTCGCCTACAAGGATTACAACTGGATGATGAAGCTGGTCGAAGAGCTGCTCTACCAGACCGCAATAGAAATCAACAAGAGCGATACCACCCTCTTTCTCGGCAACGAGATAAGCCTTCAGACTCCATTTCGGCGCCTGAGCATTATCGACGCTATTGCCGAATACACCGGCAAGAATATTCGCGGACAATCTGAAGAGGAGCTTCGCTATACGGCCAAGGATCTTGGGCTTGAACTTGATCCAAAAATCAGCAGCGGCAAGATAATTGACGAGATTTTCGGTGAATTTGTTGAGCCAAAGCTCATTCAGCCGACCTTTATCACCGACTACCCGACCGAAATGTCGCCTCTGGCCAAGGAGCACCCCTCACTGCCGGGCATTGTCGAACGATTTGAACTCATCGTCGGAGGCAAAGAGGTCTGCAACTCATTCTCTGAACTGAACGATCCTGTCATTCAACGTGAAAGACTGGAGTCGCAGGCGAAGCTGAGGCAACGAGGTGACGAAGAGGCCATGATTGTCGACGAAGACTTCCTCCGCGCCATCGAATACGGCATGCCGCCATGCGCGGGCCTTGGCATCGGCATTGACCGGTTGGTGATGATTCTGACCGGTCAGGATTCCATAAGAGACGTGATTTTTTTCCCGCATTTGAAGCCGGAGTAGAGATGGCCGGCCATACTTTAGGAGCACACCATGCTACTTGATCTGAGCAGTTTGAAAAAGGCAATTGCCTCACTCGAAAAGTCAATCAGCAGTTATCAGGTGCTCTGAAGCAACAGCACTCTAACCGAAGATGATCTCGACACCGTAAAAGCAGGAGTGATTCAGAACTTTGAAGTTGCTTATGAACAGTGCTTGAAGTTTATGAAGCGATGGATGGAGCAAAACGTCAACCCTGATGCGGTTGACGGAGTAAGCCGTCGAGAACTGTTCAGAGTGTGCGCTGAAGAGCATCTCATTGACGATGTTCAACATTGGATGGCGTTTCACTAGTCACGAAATCTCACCTCTCACACCTATGATGCCGATAACGCAGAAGAGGCATTTGCTTCAGCACTAAACTTTGGTGAGGCTTCGCGATATGTTCTCAATCGGTTGGAGGCACAGAATGATTGATGTTACACCAGAACAGCTTGAAATTATTCTCAGTATTGTATCGCAGTTTTTTCCTGATTGCGAAGTGCGGGCTTTTGGTTCACGCTACAACGGCAAAGCGAAGCACTATTCCGACCTTGATTTGGCGCTTGTCGGGCAAGGCAGGCTTGATTGGCGACGACTTGCAGAGCTGAAAGAGGCGTTTCAGGAATCCGACCTTTCTTTTCGTGTTGCTCTGCTCGACTGGAATGCGATTTCAGCGGAGTTTCGCAATGTTATTGAAACGAGTGGGTATGAGGTGATTTCCGGAATTGTGGAAAAGCTGTAATTGAGCAATTCTGTCGACCCGTAAAGCGTTAGGAAACATCAGCTTACGTCAATTATTGGCAATCAACCTATCATTATTTTGCCATCGTTCTGATACAGTACAACGCCAACGCGCTGGATATGGTCGAGCACAGAAGCATCACTGATGTTTCGCAAAAGTGAAAGGTCAATTGCATAAGGGAGCAGCAGATCATCAAGCTCGTTCATGATTTTGGTCTGAACGGCGGAGGTCAAATCCTCTCCGCCAACAAGCGTCAAGTCAATATCCGAGCCTTGCCGGTAGCTGCCTTTTGCCCGCGAACCGTAGAGAACTGCTTGTTCAATCGGCGGATAATGGGAAAAAACGCCGCGAATACCTTCAATCACCGATTCTGCAAGTCCGTAACTCACAACGCCTCCTCCTCTTTCAAACTATCCATCTTGCGCTGAAAAACCGTAAATGCTGCACTATAACGGTTCAGGATAGCCTCAACAATCTCCCGCGCAGTCTCTTCGTTATAGGTGTGAGAGGTTAAGTTACGGTCACGAATCATATCCATCCAGATATCGCCATCCTCAATCAGCCCGAGGCTGAAGGCGAGACGAGTAACATCTTTCGAACCATAAAGAGCCTCTGTACCGCGATGTTCGAGAAAATCCTTCAACGTCTTCCAGGCCAGCTCATGGGTATATTCAAACGACTGTATCAACCCCTGCTGTTCGAGATCGGAAAGATCGCGCTCAGCGGCAAGAGCAACCGCATTCTGCATTCGGGCAAACGCATAATTGAAATGGTTCAGCCGTTGTATCCAACGAATATCTTGTGTCGACATAGAGATATATTTGCTAAAAAATAAGAGGTTCAATCACCCCGTTACCCCGTAATACTCGCGATACCATGCTACAAAACGCTTGATACCTTCAGGCACAGTGGTCTCCGGTTTGTAATGAACATCCTGCATCAATTGGTCAACGTCAGCATAAGTGTCGGGCACGTCTCCGGGCTGCAGTGGCAGGAACTCTTTTATGGCAGTCTGGCCAAGCTGCTCCTCAAGAGCTTTGATGTAATCCATCAGCTCGACCGGGTTGCTGTTGCCGATATTGTACACCCGCCATGGGGCTTTGCTTGTCGCAGTATCGGGCTTGAGGCCTGACCACTCGGGATTGGGTTCGGCAACATGATCGAGCGTTCTCAGAACCCCCTCGGTAATATCGTCGATAAAGGTAAAATCACGACGATGCTTGCCATAATTGAATACTTTGATTGGCTTGTTCTTCAATATGGCATCGGTAAACAGAAAGAGCGCCATATCAGGTCTTCCCCACGGACCATAGACGGTAAAAAAGCGGAGACCGGTCGTCGGCAGATTGTAGAGATGACTGTAGGTATGCGCCATAAGCTCATTGGCCTTTTTGCTTGCCGCATAGAGTGAAAGTGGATGATCGACATTGTCATGGACAGAAAAAGGCATGGTTTCGTTTGCGCCGTACACCGAGCTTGAGGAGGCATAGACCAGATGCTTCACGCCATTATGGCGACACCCTTCGAGAACATTGAGAAACCCGACAATATTACTCTCAATATAGGCATGAGGATTCTCAATTGAATACCGCACTCCTGCCTGGGCGGCAAGATTGACCACACGCTCAAACGCACCCGTTTTAAAAAGCTCCTCCATCGCATTCCGGTCAGCAATATCAATCTTCACAAACGTGAACCCTTCATAAGGCTCGAGAAGAGCCAGCCGCGCACGCTTGAGTGAAACGTCGTAATAGTCGTTCAGGTTATCGATTCCGGTTACCTGCACTCCCCTTTCGAGCAGCCGTTTGCAGACATGAAATCCTATAAATCCTGCGGCGCCAGTCACCAGTATATTCATTGCATGTAATCTTATAACGAGTTTCAGCCGCATTCTGACCGGCGTTTGAAAAGTTCAGCTTTTTCCTGCATTCATAATAAAAACAATTCTCCACCCTGACAAGGCAAAAAATGCTCTGAATCTTCATTTCCAATAGTTTACGCTCTTCTGCTACCGTTATGGCATCCGTTCGAATGTTCTTCCTGATTGAGAAATCGTTGGAAAAAGTCTGAAATCCAGCTCGACACACTTTGACGCCGCCACAGAAAACGATCACAGACACCATGGCACGAATTGCAGAATCACTGCCGCGATAAAGAAATCATTGCTGAAATTGAGATGTCCATTGAGGCTGCTTCATGAAAAAGCATTTATTGGTAAACTTTTTGATGCTCTTATTATGTTGTAATGAATAAGTAGAAGTCCAGTAGTGGAAAGATTGATTGGTGAGTCAGTTTATTCTGGGCTGAAGCTTTTTGTTCGTTGCGATTATTGCTTGTGGCGATGTACGATGTTATCATTTTTCAAACGTTCTTTGTCTTTTTCATTTTTTACGGTCACGAATGGAAAGGGGTCTCTTATGATGAGAAAAAATTTTGTCATTGCAATTTTAACCGCTATGACTCTTATTGGATACGTATCGGGTTATGCGGTTCCGATTGAAGGGGAAATTATTAAGTCAATCAATGGGGGGGTTGATTCATTTGGGGGGAACCTTTGGCATTCCAGTTATATGAATTTGACCACACCTCGTGACTTTGTGAAGGGAGAGCAACTAAAGATTACACTCCGGGGCAATGCCAGGTGGGTGTATGTCAGATTGCTGCCCGTAGGAGCTAATGCCACAGTTCCAATTGGGATTATTGAAAAAAGAATACATGTTCCTCAAAATAGAGTGATCAGTGTCAGCCTTGAGAGTACCCACAAGAACATCCGGCAAGTATCTGTCCACTCTGGACGACAAGCTTTTGGGAAAGGAATCAGTCTTTTTAATGACAATGCCGATATTGTCAGTATTGATGTTTCTATGGAAAAATAGAAAATGGATAGGTTTAACGTTATCCCCTTTTTATTCAATACATTGACTAAATTACTCCTAACGTCGTGTTCAGAACATCCCGAGGGAAGCTGTATATTCCTCAAAACACGAACTCTCAAGCAACTCGCTTCTTCCTTGACTTGACCAATCCATCAAAAGCGATCAAGATGAAAAACAGCTTTTTTTCTGCAAAGAGGCTCACTCTTTTTCTCCTTGTATCGTATCTCTTTTCAGCCTGTGCAGCCCAGAGTCCAGCGCTTTATCAGGCCGACCTGGAAAAAGCGTATCATAGCGCTGTACTTGATGCAGAAAGAGCAGAGCCATCTGAGATATCGAAAAATCTTATAGCTGTTGTCCCTTCAAACCCGCAATTGGTGTGGAAAAACAAGAATGATGCTCAGAATGCAAGAATATTGGTTGTCACCTGGACTGACTATAATGGCTATGATGATAAAATCGGTCAATCTCTCAATCTGTCGAGAGAGGTATGGGTAACAACCGCACCTGAAGTCAAGAATTTTTGTAAAACCCTGAAAGAAAACAGAGTTTTGCGACTTGAACAGCTTTTGGGGCTTCCAGCGAAAGCCGGAAAAACGAAATTTGTGGAAATGTGGGTTAAGCCGGATGATCTCTTCAGGCCAAGTGCGGACCCGGAGATTAGTGACAGTGAGGCAGAAACAGAGTTTCGAACAGCCAACAAATTTGTGAAGGTGAGCGATGACTATGTCAAATGGTACAATGAGTTGAAGATGAAATCTTATGGAGACAAGGGCTATCCGTGGACAAGACTGGGTTATACGTATGACTGGGGAGATAAACGTCGTCACATAGGGTTAAGTGAATTTGTTATTATGCCCGGAGCAACTGTTGAAATCAATGCGATTTCAACAACAATGGAATACTAAATGCTCAGCTTCGGGGAATATATCCTACATCGATTTAAAGCCTTGCGCCACCGGAAATTTCGATAATCTGACCGGTGATAAACGCAGCATCATCGGAAGCAAGAAACAGTGCACACCGGGCAACGTCGTCCGGTGTTGCGATCCGGCCAAGCGGGTAACGCTGTGCGCACTCATTGCGAAGCATCTCCCACCGCTCGGGCCCAAGAGCCCTGACAAAGGCAGGAACCTCCACAAGAGCAGGCGCAAGAGCATTGACCGTTATACCGTAACGACCGAGTGACATGGCAAGCGAACGGGTAAATGAGTATATGCCGCCTTTAGACGCTGAGTAGGAAAACTGGTTCGGACTCCCCCGATAAGCCAGCGAGCTCATATTCACAATTTTTCCAAACCCCTTTGGCTTCATCATCCTTGTAGCTTCACGGCAGGAGATAATGCAGGATTTGAGATTCAAGTCAAGATTGGCGCTCATTTTAAGATAGTCAATCTCCTCGACATCGGCTGACGGTTCGGCATCACCACCTGCAATGTTCACCACAATATCAAGTTTTCCGTATCGCTCGGCGATCTGCCGATAGAGCGCCTCTATCTCCTCCTCCCGCGTTACGTCGGCCTGCACCGACATCCCGCTTCCGCCTCTCTGCTCAATAAGTTCAAGGGTTTCCGCACATCCAGAAACATTGATATCGCTGGCAATAACAGCAGCTCCTTCGGCTGCAAAACAGAGTGCCACTGCCCTGCCGATTCCTCCTGCCGCTCCGGTAACGAGCGCAATTTTCTCAATAAGCCGCATGGTCGTCGATGTTTACAGAGATTGTCATTATGCTATGACACCTCTTCTTTTCAATTCCCAGAAACATTTCGCTGTAGCCTGAATATCATTTGCAGCATTGTGCATTTCCTCAAATTCTGTGCCGAACAATATCTTGTACAGTTCACTCAATTTCGGCCATTTATTGCCATAAGGGCTTTTAAGAGCGCAAAAATCAGTGCTGCTCTCCATTGTACATATCTTCTTTTTTGATGGCAGAATATTACGCATTGTTGCTCTAATCAATTCACTGCCGACAATCTTTTCATCAAAACTCAGATTGTGCGCCACAAGAACCTCCGCCTCAATTGCAAGTTCCTGAAATATCTGAAGAACCTCCTGTATTGGGTGGCCCTCGGCATGGGCGCGTTGTGTTGAAATACCATGAATGCGAGAAGCGCCTGACGGTATCACAAAGCCTTCTGGTTTGATGATATAGTCGCCGGAAGACAGGATCTTTCCATCAACAGCAGAGTATGAAAATGCCAACTGCACCAGCCTTGGCCAATTATCGACATCTGTCACCGGTGCCCGCCAGTTGCGGGGAAGCCCTGTGGTTTCGGTATCAAAAAATAGATACATTTTTTATGAAAACATTACACAACACTCTCAAAACGGACAATCATCATTGGCAATAACGCTCTCGCTGTTACTCTCAAAAACCGGTGGTTCCCAGGATACAGGTTCCCCGGAATAAGATGTATCCGACTGATTGACCCCCTCAACTTTCCAACCCTTGACGTCGGTATACCACTTCCCGTTGAACTCCCTGCTTTCAATGTCAAACGAGATCGTAAGCTTCGATCCCACCTTCAGCAAATTTCTGTCATACTTCTCGCCCCACAATGAGATGCAGACTTTTTTCGGATACTGCCCTTCAGTTTCAACAATAATATCCTGTTTTTTCCATGTTCCATTCTTTCCAGTACCCGTCTGTTCTGGAAGAATTGCCGATAGCTTTGCCGTGAGTTGCATAATATGTATGAATATATTGATTCGTTATTAAACTGTTTTTATGTCACCCCGAAGGTTGAAGGTCACATAATAAACCGAACAACCATAGAAAAAACCTGCAACGCCAAGCAGCAGATTGTTTTCAAGAAAAAATGCAAGCAGAATTGCGGTCGCCGAGAGAAGGAGCACAGTAAGCTGTTTAAAGGCTTTTTTCATCACCGGCTCACCAAGCAGCGCAGAAAGCGCAGTCTCACTTCTGAGCGTTTCAAGGGAATTGGTGCGGACAATTGACGGGATGACGATATAGATCATCCCAATAAAAGAAAAGGTAATCCAGCCGAGCAAAGCCGCATGGGTATGGGAGTGATAAATCCACATCCTGTCGAAACGCAAGGGAGGTACCGTACCAAAATGAATCCCTTTCAAAAAATAAATATTCATGATGCCATAACCACTTGTCGCAAACAAAAGGGCAAGTCCGCTCAACAGAAATGCAAGTGCCGGATGATGAAATTTGGTATGGAAAAAGTTATTGAGGTAAATAGCAAAACTGCCAAGCAGCGCCATCACACCAAACAACAGAAAATGACTGAGCAGCATCATGCCCAGATAGTACTCTGCAAGAATAACAATCAGAAAAACGAGAACACCACCAACAAAGATATAAAACCAGAGACTGAAAAGCCGTTTTGCCAGTTCCCGTTTTGATGACCGGCTCCATGCGTAGGTATAGAGAAACCCCATCACACTGATACTGAGTGGAAATGAAGAGCCAAGAAAATAGGATGATTGGGTAACAAAAAAAGGAATAATTTTCTGATCAGGAAAAGCCTCTTTAAGACCGAGTGTAAAAAGCCCAAGGTTGGCAACGAGCAGAAAAAGAACATCAAAAATATAGTAGCGCACCGAAACTTCTTTCCAGATTTTCGGAACTGAAAGTGTCGTAAAAATCTCCCTGAGGGGACCAGTAACAACAATCATGAGCAGTAAGCCTGTCATAGCTTTCAGTATTGGCCAATCCATGGTCACGGCAACGGTAATCATGACCAGAGAGAGCAGAACGGTCAAGATGTAGCGAAACTGCTTTGCAGGATCAATCTTCAGTTCAGGATAAATTGCAGCAGTCAGGTAGCGATTGAGAATAAGTATGGCAAGGTTGCCAAATCCAATAAAAAAGAGATACGGATGAAGCTTCAGGAGAAGCATATTACCTGTCGCAGCTCCAGCCGCTCCCATAAGAGAGGCAAGAGCCACAACGGTGACTGAAACAGAGAGGAAAAGCCTGGCAACACTGCTCAGTTCTCCATCAAAACGGTTCGGCTTCATTCAGCGCAGGGTTTTTATTTTATTCAATTCCAGTATGGCAATCACAGAGAGCGCTATCAACGAAACATTTAATGTCAGGGGATTGAATGGCAAAGAGAACATTGTTGGTTCAAACAAAGCGACAAAACAAAGAAGCCCGACTAAAGCCGCCGCATTGAACCAGAAGACCCAGCTCCATCGGGCCACAAGCAGGAAAAGTCCGAAGACTATCTCTGCTATCCCCATCCATAGTACCGCTTCACACGCCCACTGATAAACCGGAATGACGTGGCCAAGCAGCTCTGTTTCTCCACTGCTCTGACAAACTATTTTGGGAACAGCTCCCTGGTAAACCCATGAAAAGGATAGTGCAGCACGGCACAACAACAGAACCGGAGTCTGGTTTGAAAAAAAGCGCATTACCGGCCGCAGGTTAATGAAATTAAAAAAATAGCTATACCGCCTGTTTCCTTTTCCGCTTTGAAAACTTGCTTTGCATCTTGTCAAACCAGACATAAACGACTGGAATAACCAGCAGTGTCAGAAACATTGAACTGAAGAGACCGCCGACAAGAGCAACGGAAAGCCCGGACTTCCATTCTGATCCGGAGCTTTGAGAGAGCGCAATAGGGAGAAGCCCGAAAATCAGGGTCAACGTGGTCATGAGAATTGGACGCAACCGCTCTTTTGCGGCTTCAAGAATTGCCTCAGAAAGCTCCATCCCCTCTTCGCGGAACTTGTTGATGAAATCAACCAGCAGAATAGCGTTTTTTCCAACAAGCCCGACAAGCATGATCATACCAAGAATAGTGAAAATACTCAGTGATTTACCGGTAATGGCCAGAGCGAAAAGCGCCCCGATAATCGCCAGCGGAATAGAAAACATCACCACCATCGGCCAGATCCAGGAATCGTAGAGTGCAACCATGATAAGATAGACAAAGATAATGGCAACAAGAAAAGAGAGCAGAAGGGTTGAGTTTGACTCCCCCTGCCTTTTGAGATCAGATTCATAAGCATAGCTCACCGTCGAAGGCATGAGAGCACTTTTTTTCATGTTTGCCATGATCCGCTCAATCTCCTTGCCAATGCTGCCGACTGGACGACCAACAACCTGAGCCTTGACCCAGACCGCATTGTTTCGATCCTTCCGCTGCAACTGCGTATAGCCCCGATCCTGTTCAAAAGTGACAAATTGTCCGAGACGGACCAGATCACCCTGCGGAGTACGGAAGGTAATTTCGGAAAGCGTCGAGGTGTCCTGACGATAGTATTTGTCGAGCATCACCCTGATATCGTATTCATCTCCTCCATCACGGTATTTGCCAGCTTCATCACCGGCATAAGCCGTCCGCAATGCTGCTCCCACATCGGCAATAGAGATGCCGAAAGTGGCCATTTTTTCACGATCGACGATAACGCGCATTTCAGGACTCCCGATCTGTGAAGTCAATTTGATATCGGCTGTTCCTGAAATAGTTTTGAGACTGTCTCGCAATGCTTCGGCCACACTGGTTACCTGACTTCTAAGTGGCCCGCTGATAATAACCGCAACCGGCGTTTCATTGGCGGTTCCAAAAATTCCAATAGGGTTGATGCTTGCCTTAAGGCCGGCAATACCCTGCAGATTGACCCGAATTGCCTGCATAATGGTATCTGTCGATCGGGTACGCTCCTCTTTGGGAGTAAGCCTCACATTGATCTCGGAAATATTGTCAGCGCTCTGGTTGAAAAAGCCTTCAGTTGAAGCACCAACATTAACCATAACCTTTTTCACTTCTGCCATTGAGGTAAGACGACGTTCCACACTTCTGGTCAAGCGGTTGGTCTCCTGAAGAGGGGTTCCCGGTTCAAGCTCCAGCTTGACGGCAAACTCCCCCCGGTCAGACACGGAGATAAACTCTCCACCGATAAAGCCGAAAAACGGAAGAAGGAAAGAGAGAAACAACAGAAGTATAGCGCTGAAAAAAATTTTTCGGGGATTCTGGAGGCTCCACTGAAGGAGATCAATATAGATCTGGCGCAGACGCTGGAAGTTGCGTTCAAAAGCAAGAGCAAACTTTTCTACAACATTTTTTCCGGTAAACTTTTCTACAGTCGAAAAGCGCGATGCAAGCAGCGGTGTCAAAGTAAACGAGACAAAAAGGCTGACAAGAGTAGAAATCACCATAACAACGGAAAACTCCCGCAGAATATTTCCAACAATGCCACTGACAAGCGAGAGCGGCAGAAAAACTACCACATCAACCATCGTAATAGAGAGTGCGGTAAAGCCAATCTCGTTTCTGCCGGCAAGGGCGGCCGTTCTGGGCTCCTCGCCGCGTTCAAGATGGCGGTAGATATTTTCAAGCACCACAATGGAATCGTCAACCAGAACGCCCACGACCAGTGAAAGTGAAAGCAGCGTCATGAGGTTCAGCGAAAAACCGAAAAGGTACATCCCGATAAAGGTCGTCACAAGCGAGGTTGGAATGGACACAAGCACAATCAGTGAGTTACGCAGACTGTGGAGAAAGAGCAACATGACGAGCGCAACAAGCAGCACGGCAAGCAGAAGATCATGCTGCACAGCGGTAACGGCTTCAAGCGTAAAGGTCGAAGCATCCTGTGCAATATCAAAGTGGAGATGGCGAGCGCTGTAAAGTTTCTCGAGCTTTGAGAGCGCCGCTCTTGTCAGACGACTGACATCAACGGTGTTGGCATCGCTCTGCTTCATGACCATAATACCCACCGCACTTCGGCCGTTGACCCTTGTAAGGGTGGTGATCTCCTTGAAACCATCCTCAACTTCAGCAACATCCCTCAGTGCAACCATCCCGGAAGCAGAAGAACGCAACACAAGGTTTTTCAGCTCTTCCAGACTGGAAAACTTGCCGGCAAGCCTGACTACAAACTGCTTGTCGCGGTCATCAATTTTCCCGGTCGGAAAATCACTGTTGGCCTTACCAACCTCCTTGAAGACATCGGTGACAGTCAGTCCATAGCTCTGAAGCCTTGCCAGATCAAGATTAACCCTGATTTCCCGCTCCCGGCCTCCAAGCAGGTAGACTTGCCCAACCCCGCCGACACTTGCAAGCAGCGGCTTGATGTCATCTTTGAGCATCTGGTAAAACTCCGCATCCGGCAATGATGAGGTTGCCCCGATGCGCAGCACCGGAACCTCATCGAGAGCAAAACGGGTAATAACCGGTGCTTTAGCTTCGTTGGGAAAGCGATCGCGCACCTCATTGATCTTGCGCTGGGCATCCTGCAGAGCCTTTTCAATATTGGCCGAATTGGAAAACTCAATGGCAACCACCGACAGCCCTTCAGTCGAGGTAGAGGTAATGGATGATATTTTTTCAATGGCCGAAACAGCTTCCTCAACGGGTTTGGTCAGCGATGTTTCTACCTCTCCCGGCGACGCACCGGGATAGCGGATGGAAACGGTAACGACTGGAGGGGTCATCTTCGGCAACAGCTCATACTGCAACTGCTGGTAGCTGAAGAGACCGAGAATACCAAGAACGGTAAAAAGCACAACAATAAGCGTCGGCCTTTTTATGGAGAGCTCTGTCAGCGTCATGGTCGTGCAGAACTCTTCTGCTGGTCGATGACAAGCACATCGGCCCCGTCATGAAGCTCATTCTGGCCACTGGTCACCACACTGTCGCCGGGGGCCAGTCCACCAAGAACTTCAACCTGCTTTTGCCGCTCCAAACCTGCAAGAAATGACTTTAAATATGCCTTGCCGCGACGGACAACAAAAAGTTCAGGGTTTCTAATCCCTGAAACAAGTGCAACGCGCGGTACCAGAACAGCCTGCCGCTTCCCTTCGGCCGAAGAGAGTACCCTGGCAAACATTCCTGACCTGAAGGTGACTTTACCGGTATTCTGCAACAGCACTTCTATCCTGAAGGTATGATCACGACCTGACTTGTCACTCACTGAACTGACCTTGCCGTTGAAGATCTCTCCTGGATAAAGATCGCTGGTTACTGTCAGGAATGTGCCTTCAACAAACCTCCTCATCTCTCTTTCCGGCACAAAAATGATGATCTTCACTCTCGACATATCGACAAGATGCGCCACCTTCATGCCTTCGTGAACAAGTTCGCCCTGTTCTACAAGTCGCGAGGTTACAACACCGGAAAAAGGCGCTTTGACTCTTGTGTCATTGAATTTTCTGTCAGCCGCAACAAACTCCGCTTCAGCCTCTTCACGCTGCAACTGCACTGTTTCATACGCTGAAAGTGCCACAGCTCCTTCTTTGAAGAGGTTTCTGTAGCGATCAACATCCCTTCTCGCCTGCCTGAAATGTGCCTCCGCCTTCTTCTGCCGGGCAGTGGCAAGTTCATTATCAAGAATCAACAATGTTTCTCCCGCCTTTTTCTGCTCTCCCGGTTCTGCTGAAACCCTGCGAACCAGACCCGCAGACTCAGAAAAGATATCCGCCTCCCTGAAGGCCTCAACTGTTCCTGTGATGCTGAAACTGTCACGAACGGCCGCTTTCGAGACACTAGCAACCGAGACCGGAATACGGTCAAGAACCCTGGCTTCCACTTTTTTGTGTGTTTCAGGACGATGTGTCATCCAGAAAAATCCCAAAAGAAGCATCAGCAGCAAAAGCACAGGAAAAACAAACTTCTGAATTTTCTTCATTGTCAAGAATTCTTCGGTAAAATGAGAGCAGGCTATACGACAAAAAAAGCGAACCGAGGCTCGCTTTTTTATCATAAAACAATGGCGATCTCAGCAGAAGTTACTGGCAATGGAACAGGAAATATCAGCCGAAGCCTTGACATGTTCAATAATCGAAAGAATCCCGGTAAGGTTAATAATGTTCTGGTCATTCACCGATGCCTTGATCTTCTTAACAGCGCTGTCATAAAGCGCCTGAATCTCATTCATCATCACAAGGGTTTCACTGGCATGTTTCGAGTTGCCGCTCACATAAGCCTCAACCGCTTTCTTGATCATTTCAGCCGTAATATCGCCCATCGGCTTGAGTCCGTACTCATCCTTGTGGAGATCCTCAACATTGGCAAACGTCACATACTCAGCCTTGTCTGCAATATTGAGCGCCAACTGGGCGAGTCGTTCAAGATCACGGAGAATCATCCGGGCATATTTGATCGCCTGAAGATCCTCTGCGCCCAGATTCTGGAAAGATGCGTAGGCAAGGGTAAGATATTCAACTTCAAATTTCCCTTTCCTGATATAGGCCTCATCAAACTTGAATGCTGAAGAGGCAAGTTCAATATTTCCTTTTGTTGATGCCCGAATACTAAGCATCAGATTATTTTCAACATTCGATGAAAGTTTGGTAAGCTTCTGCTTGAGTGATTCAAGCTGCACATAGACTGTTCCCTCGGGTTTTATGGAAAGAGCAAATTTTGCGGGATCAATCTTGATGGTAAAAGCTTGCGGAGTTTCTGCTGTTTTCGGTGAATCGCCGAAAATTTTTCCTAACAGGTTAGCCATAGAGTTCAAACACCATGCTTATGATTTAAAAGATACAAAGTGACCTTAATTTAGCAGACCTGCAAGGTAAAATGCAAGAAAAAAACAAAAAACAATTCCGGGATTCCCCAGACGACGTTATTCCGCTAAAAAGATTCCTTTTATCTTGCAAGCCGATCGAACTTGTTCTTCCGTAAAAGACATGGCATTATCTGCACAGATAAAATCTCCACCAACTTTCTTCAGCCCACAATCCAGGGTTGTCAGTTGATTACCGGAGCAATTAAAATGTCCTTTTACTTTTTTTGGTGCCCCCTTCAGAGACGTTATCTGATTCCTTGAGCAGTCAAAATCCCCCTTAACTTTTTCAGGAGCACCTTTGAGAGATGTAAGCTGATTATTTGAACAATCAAAAGCCTTGACTTTTTCAGGAGCACCTTTGAGCGAGGTCAACTCGTTAAATGAACAATTTAAATCACCGTTAACCATTTCCAGGTTTCCCTTAAGGTTGGTAAGTTTATTCTTTGAGCAATCAAAGTTACCCTCAATATATCGAGGAGCGCCATCAAGTGAAATAAGTTGGTTTCCTGAACACGAATAATCTCCGGTAATAACAACCGCACACTTTTCAAGAGAGGTCAATTGATTATTAGAACAATCATAATCTCCACCCACAATATCTGGCGAACCCTCAAGGGTTTGCAACTGGTTTCCGGAACAATTGAAATCTCCCTCAACTATTTCCAGACACCTTGCTTGCTTGATACCTTTACTTGAATAGATCTCTCCTTGAAGCGATATCAGAAGGTTTCCAGCGCAAGAAAAATCACCAGTCACAAAAACCGGACAATACTCCAGAGTTATCAGTTCATTGCATGAACAGTCATAATCACCGTTAACTTCCTCCGGGCCTCCTTCAAGGGTTGTCAGCAGATTGCACGAACAATTGAAATCCCCTTTAATCTTTTTAGGAGCCCCTTCAAGGGTTGTGAGTTTGTTCCCTGAACAATTGAAATATCCTTTAACTTTCTCCGGACAACCCTCAAGCGATGTCAAGCCCTTATTGGAACAATCAATATCAACCGTTCCATCAACAATATCCATGACATCTGTAAAGGTTACTGCCTGAACTGGTTTAGTCATTATTACCTCCTCAGATAATTTAAACCTATATATTACTAACAATAAAAAAATAAATGCAAGTTAACTTACTGATGATTGTTCACTATGGCTACGTTTATATGAAATCATCATTGGAACTCTTGTGTTTGAAAAGTTCACCAGTCACAAGATAAATAACCTCTTCCGCAATCTTTGATGCATGGTCAGCTAGACGCTCAATATTCCTCGAAACGCTTAACGCATTGATAAGCTGGTTCACATCAGCATCTGCAGTTTTTATTAAAGCAGTCACTTTGTTAACGGCCGTATGATGCATTGCATCAACTTTTTCATCTTGAGCACAAACCTGATCAGCAAGATTACGATCCTGTAAAACAAAAGCATCAACCGATTTTTTAACCATATCATTTGCCAGTGAAAACATCAGCTCAAACTCCAGCAACTCCAGCATGGCTGGGGTTATTGCAAGCATAGAATCAATGATATGAAGCGATATTTCACCAATACGCTCAAGTTCATCACTCATCATCATGACAGCAAGAATAGTGCGCAGGTCCTTTGCAACCGGATGCTGAAGTGCGATAAACTGAATGCATCGCTCCTCAATATCAATCTCCTCAATTTCTAGCTCATTTTCCACATCTTTAATACGCGGCACGCTATCCTCATCCTGGTATTTAACCGCATATAATGCGTCTGACAAATTCTCAACTACTCTGGAAGAAAGGTCAACAAGAACCTGCGAAAGCTCTTGTATTTGCAAATGAATCGGTCGATTTTGCATAAAAATAAAGTTGTTTAGTTATATGAACAGTCATCGTTCCACATCAAGGCAAAAGAATAGCGCACGAAATGACCGTTGTCCAGAGTCCGTTTTCACCCTCTGCAGATTGGGTGATATTGTAGGAATTAATAATTTTGTGGCTCATCTTGTAGATACCTTCACGCTCGTCCCAGTCTTTGTTGGGATCAAACTCAATACCGAGGGTTGTTGCAAGCATTGTTGCAGCGAGATCTTCAGCATACTCTCCCGACTGTTCGGCAGATTCTCCGTAAGGCTGATGTTCCGACAAATAACCATACTGTGTCTCATCCGCCGGGATGGCAACGCCAACCGAAGCAACAATAAGACGATTATATTCATTGGTAGAATTGAGAGCTATGACTGCAAAGGTGATTTGCCCTGGAGTGAGATGCTTCAAACCCTCATCATCACTGATGCGAACACAGTGAGGCGGAAAAATACTGGATACTGTAACCAGGTTACATTTCTCAATTTTAGCATCCCTCAACGCAAGCTGGAACGACGATAAATATTCCCTATGCCTTCCCACCCCTTTGGTGAAAAATATTTTTGATGGAATAAATGACAATGTTGTGTCTCCAGATTAATTCGTTGCTAAATTTATAAAAAATGTATAAATAACCCACTGATTTATTGCTGAAGTTAATTTCCGGAACCATATTTTCGATAACTTATAATTTATTTTTTTAATGGCTATATATTGCTTACTTATTTTTATAACGTTCTTTAAGGATTATTTTTCTCAGAAAATATTATCATTATGAGCTGTTCGCTCAGAAAAGAGCTATCATATTTCACCTACATTTAACATAGTTTCTCTTCTCAGAAGCTTGAAAAATAGGTAGATTTTGATTTTGTATATCAAGATGTTGTGTGTGTGTAACATGGATATGATTTTCATTGCTGACGGGTCTGGAAGACTGAGCTGAAGCAGAATATTTTTAACCGACTGATACATGATCGATCGACCATTCTGAAACGACGCTCTTACAATAGATTAGCTTTTTAGCACATATTCACTAGCCATAATTCTGTTAAATATTTGCAAACAAAGCTAAACCAAAAATATCATCCAGCCGTCTCTCGTTATATTGTTAAATTGAATCTTTGAATCTCAACCATAAATAATATTCATATGCCCTTCGAACTTTAATTCAGTTGGAAAATTAATTGAGCATAAGCAGAATAATCGCAGCTGGACACAGCGATTATTCTGGCTCAGTTAGAAGCACAACCTTGTGCAATTAAAATTCATGTTCATCTTTTGCTTGGATAGGTGAATTGGCAGAGGTTGATGCTGCCTTTGCTTTTTGACAGAAGAGCGGGTATTGGTGCCTGTCACTTTTTCCTTGGCAGTGCTGTGCGGGGAAGCGTTCATATCGTATGTGGCAGATACAGAAAAGCTTGCCCAACCAGAAGATTTTGATTACCTGCATAGACTCGGGGAACGTTACAGTATGCTATGCCACTATGCACCAGCATTTCTCGGTAATCTGAAATTACGTGCAACACCTGAAGCACAAAACATGCTTGATACTATTGAGGGGTTATCCGTATACTGAACGTTGTTAACTGGAACACTTTGTTCTGGATCGTGTATGGCGTAACCTCCTTAAAGGCAAAGCGGTGCACTTCAGAGCACTCAAAAATTTACTGCTTCCTTAGCGTACAATTATTTCCATTTTCTGAACCGCCCCCCACTTGGCACAGTCACTCTTTTAGCGATTGAATGAGCTTTTCATAAAAACCTCCATTATGACGGACAATTTCACCCGTCACGAGAAAAATGACTTCATGGGCAATTCTTGACGCATGATCAGCCATACGTTCGAGATATCTTGAGATGCTCAAGGCAGCTATGAGTTTTTCAACATCCGAATCCGGACTTTTCATTAAAGTGGTCACTGTTTTAAAGACCGAACGATGCATCACGTCTATCTCTTCATCAAGAGCACAAACCTGATCGGCGAGCATACGGTCTTTTGAGATGAATGCCTCAATCGACTTTGTAACCATATTTGCGGCATGCTTTCCCATATCCTCAAAGGCAAATAAGTCGAGGATCTCTGAACTAATATCCGGCATACGATCGATAATATGAACCACCAAATCGCCAATACGCTCCAAGTCATCATTGATCTTGATAATAGTGACAATTGTTCGCAGATCCCTTGCTACCGGTTGCTGAAGAGCAAGAAATGCCAGACAGCGCTCTTCAAGATTGACCTCAGCCACATCAATTTCATGATCGATAAACCTGATCTGACGGGCGCCTTGCTCATCCTGATGTTTCACCGCATTAAGGGCATTAAACAAATTTTCAACAACTGTCTCTGAAAGTCGAACAAGAACCTGTGAAAGTTCTTGTATAAGTAGATGAACCGGACGTGACGACATATAATTACTGTGGTTTTATTAGCTGAATCTTCCGGTAATATAATCTTCTGTTATCGAGTCTTTCGGATTGGTGAAAAGCTGCGCAGTCGGCGCATGTTCAACCAGAACCCCTTCATAGAAAAACAAGGTGGCGTCTGAAACCCGTGAGGCCTGCTGCATATTGTGCGTAACAATCATGATAGTATAACTTCCCCTTAAATCCTGAATAAGATCTTCAATTTTTGCTGTAGCTTTGGGGTCAAGAGCGGAGGTAGGCTCGTCGAGCAGAAGCACCTCTGGCTCAACAGCAAGGGTCCGGGCGACACAGAGCCGCTGCTGCTGACCACCACTCAGTCCAAGAGCATTTTTGTCAAGACGGTCACAGACTTCATCCCATATTGCAGCTTTTCTAAGGCTGTGTTCGACAATTTCCATCAGTTTTTTTTTGTCGTTCACCCCATGCAGACGGGGCCCGTAGGCAATATTATCAAAAATGGATTTTGGAAAAGGGTTTGGTTTCTGAAAGACCATGCCAACTTTTTTGCGAAGCAGCACTTCATCGGTGAATTTTCCATAGATATCCTCACCGTCAAATAGCAGGGCGCCGGTGGTGTGACAGCTTGGAATAAGATCATTCATTCGATTTATTGCGCGTAAAAAAGTACTCTTGCCACAGCCGCTCGGACCAATAATAGCGGTTACATATTTTGAAAGAATATCGACACTAACCTTCTTTACAGCTTCGAATTCACCATAGTATATGGAAAATTCCTTGGCAGCGATATGAGCGGTTCCTCCTCCGGTTATTGAGCTGCGTTGAGGTGGCAGATAGATCTCACGTGTTGATTTCTGTACTGGCACACTCTCTGACGTTTTTCTCATATCAGTTGTCATGAGCATTGATTGTTAGCATTTTAATTTTTTGGAAATACGAGCCCGCAGAACAATTGCTGACAAATTCAGCAAGAGCACAATCGTGACAAGAGCAAGCACCATACCATATTGAACATGGCGAAGTTGAGTGGCCGCTTCATGTTCGCTGGCAAGATTATAAATGTTCCATGAAAGAGCTGGTGTCGGAGAGGAAAAAACATCAGCAAGACCTATAGCTGAACCGACACTGACCGCCGCTGTGAAGATAATTGGAGCAGTTTCGCCTGCTGCCCTGCCGAGGCTTATAACTCCTCCTGTCAGGATACCGGGAAGCGCGGCAGGAAGAATAACGGTCGCGATAGTATTCCATTTGGTGGAACCAAGGCTGAGCGATGCCTCTCTGTACGTTTTAGGAACCGCAAGAATCGCCTCTTCGGCTGCACGGATAATAGTCGGAAGAATCATAATAGCCAGGGTCAGCGCACCGGCAATCACACTTTTTGATTCAGAAACTTTCATGGTATTGATAAAAAAAGCAAGGCCGAACATACCAAAAACAATACTCGGCACACCAGCAAGAGTGCTGTTGGCACTGCGCAGCATACTGTTTAAAAAACCCGGTTTCGCATATTCTGTAAAATAAACCGCAGCAATAACACCGAGAGGAAAAGCAAACAGCATCGCACCGATGGCAAGAAAAAAGGTGCCCTGTATTTCAGGCCAGATTCCCCCGAAAAAGTGTGAATCAACAGAGCTGTCGGTGATAAATCCCCAATAGAAGGTAAACTCGGGGAGGAGCATGTTCTCAAAATTATCCTTGACATAAGGAAAGAGCCTGACAAGAGAGGTGCCCTCAAAGCCAATAGCACGGCTTACAAAGTACTCCTTGCTCATCACATTGGGATTGGAATTATCCCACTTTGACTCAAAGAGCAGGTCATGCAACTTTTCTTCAGCTTTATCCCACCTGGTCTGACCGTATTTGAACCTTGTCAGCATCGGTTCAGGATCACCCGGGAGGGGACCAAGCAGGGCCTGCAAGGCCGTCCGCACCTGAGAATATTTAGCCTGATATTCTGCCTTTTTTTCGGGTGTCATCGTTTCAAGTTCCGCCTCGAAACCAGTGAGCATATCGTATATTTTAGCCCGGTATCGATTTGAAGAAGCAACCTCACTCGAAAGCTCCTGACTGTCGCCCCTTTTGAATTCAGCATGTAACATCTTGCGATGTTCAACTGTACCGGTAAAAAATACTGCGCCAATACCATTGTAAACTATCGGCACCACAACAATCATCAGGGCCAAAGCCATAACAACGATGGAGCCGATGCCAACAGCGGTAAACGAACGATCAAGTATCTTTCTGGTTCCGATATTCATAACAAAGTGTTTTATGGGAAAATATTACTGCCCGGACAGAATTTTACGCTGGCGAACGACAATTCTCTCACTGACAAGATTGCTGATAAAACTGATAATCAGGAGCAGCAAACCCATGGCAAAGAGCACATGAAAACGGGCAGATCCGGTCACCTGGTCGGCTTCACCCATATCACCGGCGATGGTAGCCGTCAGGGTACGGATTGCTTCGAGGTAGTTGAACCATGGCTCGGGAATATGAGAGGAGTTGCCCGAAGCCATCCAGACCACCATCGTTTCACCGAGAGCTCGCATAATACCGAGAATAACCGCCGCAAGAATGCCGCTGCTTGCTGCAGGCAGAATAGTTTTAATAATCGTTTCAGCTCTTGTGGCTCCAAGCGCATAACTGCCCTCACGAATGTCGCGACCGACAGCCTGAAGGGCATCTTCGGAAACACTGACAATAGTCGGCAGTGCCATAAAACTCAGTATAATAGAAACATTCAGTGCGTTGGTACCGGTCAGAATCTGTATGCCATTCAGCACAGAACCAACCTTGAACAAAAGAAAAATCGAGAAAAGGCCAAGAGCAATCAACAACATCCAGTGACGTTGCTGACGACGCTTTTCATCCTTGATGTTCGCAGTCAAGAGATCAGCAATAACAATAACGGAAAGAAGCAGAAAGGGTGAGACGAGAATCCACCAGCCCCACATCAGCATGGGTCCTCCATGATCCTGCATAAGCGGAGCCAGAACAACGAGGGCAAAAAAACCGAATGCTACCGATGGAATTGCGGCAAGCATTTCAATGACCGGTTTGGCGTACTGTCGAATCGAAAACGGGAGGATATCACTCAGGCATATTGCGGCGGCAACCCCCATCGGGACAGCAATCATGGCGGAACCGAGTGTCACCATCAAACTTCCGTAGATAATGGCAAGCGCACCAAACTCACCGGGCTCATCGGCAGGATACCAGTTTGTGCTGGTAAAAAATTCGCTGAATCCGCAGATCTGAAAAAAAGGAATGGCATCGCGTGCCACGAAATAGAAAATAAAAAGGACAATCACGGCCACAAAAAAGGCTACCGAAAAGAGCATCCCTTCTCCGGCTGTTTTTGCAACCTTCTGCAAGGTGCGTTTGCGAGCGGTTACCACAAAGGCATTCGAACGGTTACGCTCCCCTACACTCTCATCAGCCATAGTCTTGAATGATTTCTTTGATCAATTACCAGTTAGCCGCAGCATCACTGTGACTCAATTTTGATGATGCTAATCTATGGGCTTTCAGGATAGAAACCAACACCGGTTATGTTACAAGTATGAAACATTTGTATAAAAGAGAAAAAACAAAAACCGGTTCAGTGATCAACCGGTTTTGTAAATAAGAGCATCTGTACAGGAAAAACCTTAGCGGTTAACAAAACCAAGTTCACTTATTATTGCTTTGCCTTCAACAGTGTTCGGTAAATCGATAAATTGTTTTACAGGCCCCGATGGCTGGCCGTTGGTATAAAGATAAAGAGGCCTTGATACCGAATAGGAGCCGTTTTTTACCGTCTTAACACTTGGCAATACTCCATTTACAGCAATCAGCTTTACAGAACTATCAACAAACCCCAAGCCAAGAAAACCGATAGCGGAAGGAGTTGTACTTACTCTGGTTTTTACTGCGCCGTTACTCGATTGGGTTTCAGCACCTCCTGTGATCTGCATACTCTTGCCGGTAACCAGTTCTTTAAAGGAATCCTGAGTTCCACTGTTGGATTCTCGCTGAATAACCACAATACGGGCATTGGCTCCTCCAACATCTTTCCAGTTGGTGATGGTACCGTGGTAAATACTGCTGATTTGAGCTTTTGAAAGTGAACGAACAGGGTTGGCAGGATGGACAACCATGGCAAGACCGTCAAGGGCAATAACATGCGCAACAGGATTAACTCCTTTTTTCCTGGCCGCCGCAATCTCTGCATCTTTCATGGCACGCGACATTGCCGCAATCGTGCATGAACCGTTAATCAGGCTTTTAGCACCATTACCACTTCCCGACTCACTCACCGTGACACGAATACCATATTTTTTAGTGAAATAGGTTGCGAAAGATTTCGCAACAGGACCAACAGTGGTTGAACCGTCCAACACAATAGTCTTCACGGCAGCATCGGCAGTGCCTGTGACGGAAAAAGCAAGAAGAAAAACAAGCTGCAGAAGTTTATTTATCATAGTTCAGGATATGGTTTAGTTCCCGGAAAGATAATCACCAGCGGGTTAACTTTGAAATAGAATCGGCTTAACAATGTTGATAGCAAAGTTTTCTGTTGGTATCTATTAGTTTAATTTAGTAAGTTACTTTAAAATTGGTGAGTTGCATTGATCTCATCGTTACCATTGTACTCTTGAGGAAAGAAATTAGTACCAATACATTCTTTATTCATAACCCTAAATAATAATATCCATGGCAAACGAAACAAATGATTTCTCGGTCGCGCTCAACAACCTTCTTGATACCGCAGGTAAACTTGCCCAGCAGCAGGTTGATCTCTTGAGCAGCGGAGTCAAAGCAGTGGTACAGATTATTGAACCCCTTGCTAAAACAGCAATTGATCTTGTCGGAAGTGCATCAAACACTGTTGGACAGGCATTGCAGAGCATCTCATCAGCAATTGCTCCAAAAAAGTAAACTGCTGCCGTTGAAGTTCAAAGAGCGCCCTGTGCATGTCGTGCAGGGTGCTTTTTTTATGCCACAAAAAGCACACAAACGAATATCAAAACGCTTAAATAAAGAGAACCTGCGTCATGACCTGCAATGCTGTTATCTTCGATCTGGATGGAACGCTTCTTGATACTCTCCAGGATCTTGTCAATACCCTCAATACAGTTCTTTCCCGGCACGATTATCCGGTGCATACCATTGATGAGTGCCGTTTTCTTGTCGGACACGGAATGAGAGAGCTGGTCAGAAAAGCACTTCCTGAAGGAGTGGGTACTCCAGAGACTATTGATTTTCTTTTGCCGGAATTTATGGCACACTATGCTGACAACTGGAACAAAAACTCACGCCCCTATCCAGGAATCGGCGCCATGCTCGACACGCTCGCACAACAAAAAATAAAAATAGCTATACTTTCGAACAAAGCTGATCACTTCACCCGTCTCTGTGCAGAATTTCTGCTGAAGGAGTGGACGTTTGATGTTGTTCTGGGCCATCACAGCGGCATTGCCCACAAACCTGACCCTGAAGGAGCCTTACTTGTCGCACGCATGCTTGGAGAAGAACCTTCATCCATTCTCTATGTCGGAGACAGTGGTATTGACATGCTGACTGCAACGAGAGCGGGAATGTATCCACTCGGTGTACTCTGGGGTTTCCGACCAGAAAGCGAGCTTCTTGAGTTTGGCGCAAAAGCTCTGGTTCGACATCCTGAAGAGATTATCGACCAATATTTCACTCTGCCGAACATGCGGATCATGTCCTGATCATGATCTGCCCTTTGATATCAAGTGCAATAATATGATATTATGCATTGAAGGATTGTTCCATTTAATGCAAGCAAAGGATGCACGACACCCCGAAAACAATATATTTCAGGCTGAATCGTGCTGACTTGCTGGAGTCGTTGCCAAAAAAAATTCTTCCTTTTCTTCCCTTCGGATGGAAACTTAAAACGCTTTCCTTAACGAAAGAACGACAGGACTTCTATGATACTTTTGAATGGCAAGCTTTCAGCAGAGGAGTTGTGATTATTAAAACAAAGAGAGTTCTCTCTCTTGCCGACCTCAATACAGGCCATGAAATCACCTCCGTACCATTTACCCGGAACCCTGTCTCTTTTTTCTCCGATGCTCTATCCGCCGGTAAACTGAAAGAAAAACTTTGTTCATGCAGCAATATCAGGGCCTTCATTAGACTTTGCTCCATTAATGTCTCCATTCGTTCATACCAGATTCTTGACGATAACGAAAAAACTCTTGCCATTCTGACTGCGAAATCATTATCGCTTGCCAATAGAGAGAAACCGAATCCCTTCCTGCATATCGTTTCTCTTTCGCCGCTCAAGGGATATGAAAAAGAGATGACACCGATTGAAACATCATTACTGGATAATGACGAGGCCTGCAACAGGCTTGATTTAAGGGAATTCTTTGGGTTGATCATGAAAGCCGCTGGACATAACGTTCAGGACTACTCCTCAAAAATTCGGCTCACTCTTAATCCGAATGCACCTGTTCACGAGAGCGCCCAGCGGCTCCTGCAATTCACTTGTTCAGTGATGCGTCAAAATGAAGATGGCATCAAAAAAAACATTGATTCAGAGTTTCTGCATGACTATCGCGTCGCCATACGCCGTACCCGTTCGATTCTCAAGCAGCTTAAAGGTGTGTTTGACACCAGTGAAATTGCATATTATCTTAACTTTTTCAGGGATCTCGGCAGACGAACCAACGAGCTGCGTGACAGTGATGTCTATCTTCTTCGACAAACAACTTATTTTCACTATTTGCCCCCTTTGCTCCGTCCGTCTCTTAAGCTCTTTTTCAGCGACATTGCCTTATCACGCAAGACAAAGCACAAACAATTCTGCAATTATATTGCGTCAGACGACTACCTCTCGTTTCTTGACAAGTGGGATGCGTTTATCAATCGGCCATCTCTTCCAGAGACTGAGCTGGCCCCGAACGCATCCCTTTCCACCATGAATGTTGCCGTTGAAACCATAAAAAAAGCATTGAAGAAAGTAATCCGCCATGGTCGTCTCATCAGCCAGGAAACAACCGATGCGGAACTTCATCGATTACGTATCGACTGCAAGAAACTCCGATATCTGCTTGAATTTTTCGCATCTATATTTCCCCATAAAACCATTATTCCTGTTATCATGCAATTGAAGGAACTCCAGGAAAATCTTGGTGACTTTGTCGATTTTGCCGTTCAACTTCGTTTTCTGCATGAACAACTCGAATTGATGCCCGCAGACAAGTTACTTGCGGCATCAACGGGCGGCCTTATGGCAATTCTTTTTCAAAAACAGGAAGAGGCTCGTCTCAAGTTCAATAAAACCTTCAAATCATTTGATAATGAAGAAACCAGCCATCTGTTTAATGACCTTTTAACGAGCACATGACCATGAAAACAATCGCGTTGTACAGTATCAAAGGCGGGGTTGGTAAAACGGCTGCGGCGGTGAACCTTTCCTATCTCTCCTCTCTGCATTATCCACCGACACTGATCTGCGATCTTGATCCACAGGGAGCAAGCTCTTTCTATTTCAGAATTATCGCTTCAAAAAAGTATAACAGCGATAAATTTCTCAAGGGAAACAAAAAAATCTACCGTAATATAAAGGCTACAGATTTTGAAAACCTTGATCTGCTGCCCTCGGACTTTTCTTACAGAAACCTTGACATTGAACTCTCTGAGGAAAAAAAACCTCAAAAAAAGCTCAAAAAAAACATTGAAGAACTGAGCGATGACTACCGGCTTGTTTTTTTCGACTGCCCTCCAAATCTGACACTGCTGTCTGAAAGTGTGTTTACTGCTTCTGATGTAATTCTTGTGCCGTTGATTCCAACGACACTGTCGATGCGTACCTATATTCAGTTAAAGGATTTTTTTGAAGCAAATAAACTCGACAGCTCGAAAATTCGGCCCTTTTTTACCATGGTGGAAAAACAGAAAAAGTTGCACCGCGACATCATCCGTGAATTCCGAAATACACCGGGATTTTTTACTCAGACAATTCCATACAGTTCAGAGGTTGAAAAAATGGGCATCTACCGTGCACCACTCAACGCCGTTCAGCCAAATTCCACAGCATCAAAGGCTTACCGAAACCTCTGGGAGGAGCTTCGCGCGCAGCTTGATGAACAAGGCAGTATGGATCTTGCGCAACAGGCGGCAAAAAGGTAATCTTCGTCAGCACCTCTCTGCGCCGTATTTTAGCAGTAACATTATCATCGCCGCTTCTTATGTCAAAATGGCAATGTGGGCTATGTTCATATATCTACGATGAAAACAAAGAATCCGTCGCCTGGGAAGCCCTCCCGAATGAATGGATATGCCCTGTCTGCGGCTCAAGCAAAGAGAGTTTCCGCCTTGCAGCATCCAACTTGCCGACAGCTCTCTCGATTGGCGCTGAAACAGGTTCAGGAGAAGAGTATCTGGCGGAATGGCGACGACCGACAGACGATTTTGAGGTCAACATGGCCGATATTCACCACCTTGCCATGACGGGAAAGTCGATTATCGAACCGATGCGGAGCCGCATCCCCACCTTCTCCTGGGATGAAATCCTTATTAAAGGTGCGCAGCTTGCAAAAATGCCGCTCAACAAAACACAGCCGGTTGTCACACAAACGCTGATCGGTCCCGCAGCAGCCTTCCCACTCATGCTCGAAACCCCGGTTTTTGTCTCCCATATCTCCTTCGGCGCGTTGTCAAGGGAAGCAAAGCTCGCTCTTGCTAAAGGCAGCGCGCAGGCTAAAACAGCCATGTGCTCGGGTGAAGGGGGAATTCTGCCCGAATCACTTGCGGCCTCGTACCGTTACATTTTCGAATATGTTCCCAACAAATACAGTGTGACCGACGAGAACCTGAAGCTGGTCGATGCCGTGGAAATCAAAATTGGGCAGTCCGCAAAACCGGGAATGGGAGGGCATCTTCCCGCTAGCAAGGTCACCGGTGAAATCGCTGCAATCCGGGGATGTCGGGAAGGAGAGGATATTATCAGCCCGTCGCACTTCCCCGACATCCGCTCAAAAGAGGACCTGAAAGCCGCAGTCAATGATTTGCGACTGAAAACCGGTGGAAAACCGATTGGCATCAAGCTTGCGGCTGGACATATCGAAGACGATATCGATATCGCTCTCTATGCGGGTGTTGATTTCATCACCATCGATGGGCGAGCAGGTGGAACCGGCGCCTCTCCCAAGGTTGTCAAAAACGCTACGTCTGTGCCAACCATTTTCGCGTTGGCAAGGGCAAGAAAAATACTTGATTTGAGAGGGGCTGATACGGTCTCCCTCATTATTACCGGTGGCCTGCGCACCTCTTCAGACTTTGCCAAGGCGCTGGCAATGGGGGCTGATGCCATAGCTGTCGGGACGGCGGCCATGATGGCCGCAGGCTGTCAGCAGTACCGTATCTGCAATACCGGCAAATGCCCCGTCGGCATCGCTACACAGGATCCGGCCCTTCGTTCCCGTCTGGATGTCGATACATCCGCCCTCCGGGTCGCCAACTTTTTCAAGGCCGTCACCGAAGAGCTTCGAGACTTTGCTCGCCTGACCGGCAATGATAATGTCCACCATCTCTCGCAGACTGATTTATGTACCACCAATTCCGAAATTTCCAATCATACCTCTATTGAGCATGTCTAATCAAGTGCAGTCTACCAAGCTGACGCCTTGATGATGTCTGTTGTAATCCGGATTGGAATGATATTTTCTTCAAAACATCCGCCCATGAACAAAATAAATTGTTATGCATAACAATCTTGAAGAAAACATAGAGGCCGTAACGAAAATGTCGCTGCAGTTCCTTGCTGAAGCGATCGGGCAATGCCCGGCTGGACTCGAAAGCAGCACGAGCAGGGATATCGTTTTTGCTGTACTTGGTTTCCAGTACGGTGCCGTGCAGAGCGCTGCGTACGTTGCCGGTCTGGACGAGGCTGCCTCTGCCGTTATCGCTGAAGATGTCGTCAGCAGAATCAACGGTATGGAGAGGGAGCGTGTGTCCAAATTCCTTGCACTGATGCCCATGCTTGCCGAAAAGAAGTATCCTCCGATTGGTATCGGTGGCAAAGCAATTATCGCTTTTTACAATTCCGCCACTGACGAGGAGAAGCTGTCAACGTCAGGCACACTGCTGGAAATTCTTCGTCAGATCGATGCTTCGTAAATCGGGAATCGACCCCCGCTCAAATCGCCACCTTCCGATACCGGTTCACCGCCAGCGTCACCATCACCAAGGCATAGCCGATCAGCCAGAGCAACTGCGCCCGGATCTCCATCAACCCTGACCCTTTCAGCATAACACGGCGCATGATATCGACGAAGTGGCGGACAGGGTTAAGCAGGGTCATGGTTTGTGCCCAGTGGGGCATGCTTTCGATGGCGGTGAAGAGACCGCTCATCAGGGTGAAGATGACCATGAAAAACCATGCCACAAACATGGCCTGCTGCTGGGTTTCAGTGATGGTGGAGATGAAAAGCCCCATACCAAGCACGACAAGCATGAAG
>CAISRC010000059.1 GCA_903887845.1 uncultured Chlorobiaceae bacterium | reverse complement strand
TTATCGTCTTCTTGCCAGACGCTTTCCTTTTGCCGTTTATTACAAATCGCCGAAAACGAGATTTTAGTGATTGCTGTACTCGATTGCCGAAGAAATCCTGACTGGATCAGGGCAAGATTGCGCGGCTGACTACAGTGAAGTCAGTTAATCCCGCTCTACGCCCCAAACTGCCGCAACATCCGTAAATCATTCTCAAACAGCAACCCTATATCGTCAATCTTATACCTGAGCAGCACGGGTCCGGTCAACGCCCATACCAAAAGCGTAGCCTGACCTCTCATCGGTGTCTATGCCGCTGTTGCGCATGACGTTGGGGTGAACCATCCCGCAGCCCATGATTTCGAGCCAGCCTGATTTTTCTTGCCGACGCAGAGGTAGCAGGTGACATCCACTTCGGCTGATGGTTCGGTGAAAAGGAAAAAGCTCGGGTGGAACCGGAGTTTGACGTCGGTGCTGAACATTTGTTTGGCGAAGGAGTATACGCTCAGTCTCTTGAGCTGGGTGATCAAAATAATCGGAGTATTAATCTCGATATATCCATTCTGTTCATTACTTTTGTAAGTATATGGATAGACGCAAGAGATACCAACTTGATATATCATGGCATTTGAGAGTCTTTCAGATGAATTTATTGAGGGATTGATGAGCTGTCGGAAGCATGTTGAAAATCCCAAGACGCGAGAACAGGTCAAGCCGGGCCATAAACAGTTCAATTATAATGTGCAAGCATTAGATGAATCAGGCCATCAATTTATGCTGTACACTCGTCAGAATACGGAAGAAGGGATGGGTGATGATTTTTCATGTGGGTTGCTATGGTTGGCTTCGAATGGAGAATGCCTGACGTTATGTCGATATAATGGGTCTGCTCATATTCATCGGAATAAACTTGAGAACAAATCCCTGGAGTTGACGTGCCATATCCATCGGGCAACAGAGAAGTACATCGTAGCAAACCAAAAGCCAGAGGGGTTTGCCTATCCGACAGAAGAATATCGGACGTTGAATGAAGCTCTTCATTGCCTGATAAAAGAGTGTTGTATTGAAGGATTGATGTCCGGATCTACCCGGGCAAACCAGATTGACCTGTTTACGTGATGACAATCGATTTGAACATACTGCAGAAAGCGCTTTGTCATGCGATGTGCAGCGAAATACGTATAAGAGAAAAGACGCCAGAGCTTCTGGCTATAGATACTCCGTTTTCTTTTCCTGACGGTGATCAGTATCAGCTTTACATCAAAGTATTGCCAGGAGGAGTTCTTCGACTAACCGACATGGGGCATACTCTCATGCATTTGAGCTATGAAAATGATATTGACAAGTTTCGAGAAGGCACCAGAGGTACTCTTTTCGAGCAGATCAAGGCTGAAACGTCTGTTGAAGAACATAATGGCTCATTTTTTATTGATTCGACGATCGAAAATCTATGCACTAATATTTTTCATATGGGGCAGGCGATTACTAAAATCAACGATTTGACATTTTTAAAGAGATCGAGGGCTGAATCCACATTCTATGAGGATCTGAAAGAGTCTCTGTACATGATTGTGCCTCCTGAAAAAATTATCAGCAATTTCCTCTATGAGGGCATCGAAAATGCTTCCGATTATCCGATCGATTATCGAATTGAGGGGAAGGAAGAGCTCCCTGTTTTTCTTTTTGGTATTCCAAACAAGGACAAAGCAAAACTTGTAACGATTATCCTTGAACGACTGCTGCGAGCACATGCAAACTATGATAGCCTCCTCGTTTTTTTAGATCAGGGGGCGTTACCACGGCCTGATCTTGCACGTCTTACGAACGCTGGAGGTGAAATGATCGCTTCTCTCGATGCAGAACAGGATCTTCGGCGCAAATTACAGCGGAAAGTGCAGATGAACTGACGTCTTTTGGGCTAAAATTTACTCTACCATTAAATCTACAGTTGCTTCCATTGTCCGTTGCTGGTAGATTTTGCTCTTATAAATTGATAACTACAGGGAAAAATGATAGAGCAGAGGTCTCTTGGCAAAGACAACCGCAGATAATCAATCCGTAACTTTTATGCGCGCTCGATGACAATCAATGAGGAAAATATGCGTCAGTTGAGGCTCCATTTTGAGGGGACGGTGACTTACGCACATACCTTGCCAGCATCGGCGCTGGTGCAAGCACTCTCCCACTTTCAAAGGGTTGTTCATCTTCTTGCTATGGCCGAAGAGGGCAGAGAGGTTCAGCAACGAGCACGGGTTACACGCGATATAGAGCGGCGCTTTCCTGTAATATGCCGACCGCCTGAAGAGGGTGGATATGCCCAGCCTGTCGAGATCGGAGATACCTCCCATCAGCTTTTTGATGAGCAGTCCGTTGAGGTCATTGCTCGAAAGACTTGCCAAACTCTTGACGCAGTTAATTCCGGCGAAGCAAAAATACTGGCGCAAATTGTCCCTGATACTTTTTACCGTCGCAGCATTCTGTCTGAATTAGATGCAATGCAACCCGTCCGACACTCTGGAGTGGTTATAAGCATTGAGGATTTCAGACAAAAGAAAATTCTTGATGGAGGAACGGCGCAGGAGAGAATTAAACATCTTTTAGCGCCTCAAAGCAGCGAAATATCTCCAGCGGATTTGGGCTATGTCACCGGCACCTTGATTGAGATGAAATTTAATGAGCGTCGCATGAGCTTGAAGCTACTCGAATCGAACCGCTCACTTACGGCCACTTATGGTGAAGATTTTGAACTGGTTCTGCTCGCTCATCCGCGTGAACTCATTCAGGTTCATGGCAATATTGTCTGGAATGAGGATGGAAGCCCCCATTCCATTTCAGATGTCGATGAGGTGCTTGAAATTGATGAGAGCCTGATTGATATTCTTTTTGTCGAACTGGACGGAGCAGTTCTTAAGCCAAAGGTCGCGCTCTCATCCTCTGTTTCTTATGACCGGGACACCCTGTTGTATGAAGCGAATGGCCCTTTCGATATTCTTTTGAATTCAGTTACCCGGCCAGATCTTGAAGCACAGCTTTATGAAGAACTTGCAATGCTCTGGAGTGAGTATGCAAAGGTGGAGCCAGGGACGTTGACCAAAGATGCACAGCAATTGCGTCAGGAACTTCTCGATAGCTTTGAGGAGGAATCCTGTGCCAGTTAAAAAACGAGATGTTGAAGCATCCCTTGAACTCAAAGGATTCAAAAGGGTCGAGGGCGATCACTCATTTTTCATCTACTATTCCGAGGCTCATCAGAAAAGTCGTGTCAGAACAAGAACGTCTCATGGAACTGGACACAAGGATATTTCCGATAATCTCGTGTCGAGCATGGCCAAACAATGCAAGCTGACCAACAAGCAATTTCGTGATCTGATTGAATGCCCACTCAGCAGGGCTGAATTTGAAAAAATTCTTGTCGAAAAAGGTTTTGTTGAGCCTGATTGAAACTACAGTCATCTCCTTTTTTCACTCCCGATTACGTTGATTCAAGATTTTTCATCACGACCCAAAACCCATACCCCCAACCGCACCTTGAAGAGCCATCACTCCATAATCCACGGCGACAGCCGACAGATGAACCTCCTCGCTGACAGGTCGGTTCACCTTGTTGTCACCTCACCACCGTACTGGTAGCTCAAGGACTACGGGACGGAGAACCAGATCGGCTTTCACGAGAGTTACGAGAGCTACATCAACAACCTGAACCTTGTCTGGAACGAATGCGAGAGGGCGACGCTCCAAAGCCCACCAAAGAGCAGAAAGAGCGTTCAGCCATGACCACCGAAGAGCTACCGCACCGGTTCATTAAAATGTTCGCCTTCCGGGGCGATACCGTGCTCGATCCCTTCATGGGCAGCGGGACAACCTCACTTGCCGCAAAGAATCTCGAACGAAACTCGGTCGGGTACGAAATCAATCCGGAGTTTATCGAGATCGCCAAACAGAAGCTCAACACCAAGCAGCCCGATTTTATGGGCACGGAGTACGAGTTTCTGCACGACACGGTCAAGGGCGATGTTGCCGCAGCCATTGAGCAGTTGCCCTATCAGTTCAAAGATCCCCACAAGCTCGACAAAAAAACAGATCCCCGAAAACTCACCTTTGGCTCCAGGATTGAGAAGGAGAGCGAGGCAGAGCGCGAAGAGTTCTTCACCGTCAAGGAGATACTCAGCCCCGAAAAAGTGAGGTTATCCAACGGGTTGACGGTAAAACTGATCGGCATCAAGAGCGAACCCTTCACGCACGACAAAGCGGTTGGCTATCTGACTGAAAAAATCAAGGGAAAGCGTATCTTCCTGAAGTATGACAAGCTGAAACATGACGAAGAAAACCTCCTGCTCTGTTACCTCTATCTGGAGAACAAGACCTTTGTCAATGCGCATCTGGTCAAAAGCGGGCTGGTAGGTATTGACAGTAGCTATGAGTACAAGCAGAAGGTGAAGTTTCTAACCCTATTGGGAAAAGTCAATGGCTAAAGAGTGGATTGCGGAACAGCGTGATGAACCGCTTTCAGCTCAATTTCAAGAGAAATGTCAGGCCAACCTCCGAGTCTATCAGGAAGTGTGCTCTAAAAACAGTTGACGAGTGGCGCGACTATTACTTCTCGAACGTCAAGCCTGAAGAGCATATTACGGAGTTGGGGAGGAAGCTCTATGTCAAAATAACAGAGGTTATTGAGGCTGAAGTTGCTTTGGTCACGGAAGAGGATTGTATTGCATTACATGATTCAGCTTGTTATTGACCGAACCTTTGACGGATATATGACCGAAAT
>CAISRC010000058.1 GCA_903887845.1 uncultured Chlorobiaceae bacterium | reverse complement strand
ATTCATGTAGATACGCTGCGATCCGAGCAGCTTTCCCTCTCGTATCTTGAAGACGACTCCGCAGCCTTCGTCTTCACTTGCGGCAACAGCAAAAACATCACGGTCAAGTCGGTCGCCTGCCACCACCTTCTGCCGTTCAGCGTACCGTTTCAGGCTCTCAAGCTGCACTTTGATCTCCGCCGCTTGTTCAAACTTCAGCTCACTGGCCAGGAGTTGCATGGTTTCGGTGAGTGAGCGGATCGTGGCTGATGTTTTTCCTTTCAGCAGCCGGGTTATTTCGGCGATTATGTAGAGGTACTCCTCTTCAGTTTGCAAACCTTCACATGGCCCTTTGCATTTATGGATGTGGTAGTCGAGGCAGACCTTGTATTTCCGGGATGAAATATTCTCCTCGCTCAGGCGATATTTACAGCTTCGAACCGGAAAAATTGATCCGATGAGATCAAGGATTGAGCGGAGCTGACGGGCTTCGGTATAGGGGCCAAACCAGGTGGAGCCATCGTTTCTTCGTTGACGGGAAAAGATTATTCGCGGGAAGGGTTCATTGGTGATGACCAGGTAAGGATAGGTCTTGTCATCCTTCAGGTTAATATTGTAGCGTGGTTTCAGCTCCTTGATCAGGTTGTTTTCAAGAATAAGCGCCTCGACTTCCGACGAAGTGATGATGACCTCAAAATCATCAATGTGCGTGACAAGCACCAGTGTCTTTCCAAAGAGCTGCTGTGAATTTCTGAAATAGGAACGAACCCTGTTGCGTAGATTTTTAGCTTTTCCGACGTAGATTACCCGTCCACTGCTATTTTTGAACTGGTAAACGCCTGGCGAGGTGGGAAGTGTGGCAAGTTTTTCATCAAGCTTGTCTGGAGTACGCATCGGTTATCCTGTTTTATTGCTCCCTTTCAGAAAAAGGAAAAGCCGCACCAAAGATGCGGCTTTTCTCTGAAAAAAAAGAACAGTTCGTGCTCTCTTGAGAGTTACTCAAGAACATCGTACTCGCCCTTGAGCGCAAACACTCCGAACGTAATCAGACTGAACGCGATGATAGGCATAAGGACAACGATCACGATTGACCAGAAAATCCAATTCTCTTCACTGGGTTTTTTCCCGATCTCTTCCATCGCCCGCATGATCACCAGCGGGATAATACCTATTCCCATGAGTGACCACAAGATTCCGAACAATTTTTTAATTAAGGACATAATAAATGAAAATTAAAAGGTTCTTGGTTACTCAACGTCCATGTTGTTGGTTTTGTTGGAGATGTACAGCATTCCGATAACAAAGCTGACGCTTGCAATCAGTATCGGATACATGAGACCGGCCAGCGGATCGACCTGGCCCGCAGGTGTTCCGATGTGCCCTGTAACACTGTTAATCATGTTCGTAAGCGGGTTAGAATAGCCCGGTTCTTTCGATGCCTCAACGAGACGGGTTGCGATAAGCGGTACCAGACCTCCAAAGACACCATTGCCGATATGGTAAGGCAGTGACATCGAGGTATAGCGGATACGGGTCGGGAAAATCTCCACAAGGAAGGCGGCAATTGGGCCGTAGACCATGGTGACAAAAATTACCTGAATGAGAACAATACCAATCATTTTGTACTTGATGTTCTCAGGGAGAATTGTCTCTTTTTTTGTTTCAGGTTTCAGCTTTCCTGCTGCTGCAAGTTCAGCTTTTTTTACCTCATCAAGCGGGACGGTCAATTTTTTAGTCTCTTTGTAGGTTGTACCATCCGTGAAGGTTTTCTTCGTTACCGTTGTGGTGACATTGTCCGTTCCCTTCACAGCCTCTTTGGTTTCAACAGTTGTCTTCTCTACAAGCTCAACTTTGTTTTTCAGATTGGCATTGTCGTACATGCTGTTGTAAAGCGGTCCATAAGAGAGAACGGCGATAAGCATACCTGCCATCATGATATACTTGCGTCCGATCTTGTCGGAAAGCGCACCAAAGACAACGAAAAATGGGGTGCCGATAAGCAGGGCAATCGAAATGATCATGTTGCTCTGTACAAACTCAACGTTACAGGTATTCTGCAGGAAGGAGAGTGCATAGAACTGACCGGTATACCAGACAACACCCTGACCGGCGGTTGCTCCAAGAAGGGCAATCAGCACCATTTTCAGGTTATCTTTCTGCTTGAAGCTTTCGGCCAGAGGGTTTGTGGAGGTTTTGCCCTCTTTTTTCATCTTCACAAACATCGGTGATTCGGACATTTTCATGCGGATAAAGACCGAAACTCCAACAAGAAGCGATGACAGGATGAAGGGAATGCGCCATCCCCAGTCAGAGAAGGTTTCGACACCAAGTGTCTGACGGACGATGAGAATAACACCGAGCGCAAGAAAGAGGCCAAGAGTTGCCGTTGTCTGGATAAAGCTGGTCCAGAAGCCTCGCTGCCCGGCCGGAGAGTGTTCGGCGACATACGTGGCCGCTCCGCCGTACTCACCTCCAAGAGCAAGACCCTGCAGCAGCCGGAGGGCAAAGACTATGGCAGGCGCGAAAAAGCCTATCGTTTTATAACCGGGAACAAGGCCGATCGCAAAGGTAGAACCGCCCATGATTACCAACGTGACAAGGAACGTGTACTTCCGTCCGATAAGATCGCCCAGGCGGCCAAAGAAAAGTGCGCCGAACGGTCTGATAACAAAGCCTGCGGCAAAGGTGGCCAGTGTGGCAAGCAGTGCCGCCGTAGGGTTGTCTTTTGGAAAGAATTGTTCGGAAATGATTTTTGCAAGAGTACCGAAAATATAAAAATCATACCACTCGATGAGCGTTCCGACCGAAGAAGCGGCGATAACCCGCCTGGTGCTGGATACCTCTTCGGTTTGGGAAACGTTTGTGACATTTTGTGCCATAAAAGTTTGCGTTGATTGTTAATAAAAAATGTTGTGAACTTTTTGCATGCCAGCCCCTGGCTCTCTGCGTTTACTTAATCGATAAACTCGTGCTCGTTCTCCTTGACGACAAGTACCGGGCATGGAGCACGACGTATAACATGTTCTGCAACGCTGCCGAGAATCATTCGTTTCAGGCCTCGCCGTCCGTGTGAGCCCATGATAATGATATCAGCCTCCTGCCGTTTGGCATAGTCGAGAATACACTCTTCCGCAAATCCTTCATAGATGACATAATCGGCAACAATGCCAGCCATCTTCTCCTCTTCAATCAAGGCCAGAAGTTTTTGGTCGGATTCCGCACGTTCTTTTTCAAGGCCGTGTGAGTAGGTGATGGTCGGGTCATTCTCAATAACGCCAACCAGAAAGACTTTTCCGCCGGAAAGTCTTGCAAACTCGTTAGCGTATTGCAGCGCCTTGCGCGACAAGCCAGAGAAATCAACCGGGCAGATGATTTTTTTAATGGTAATCATAGTACCGCTGTTGTGTTTAAATTATTAAATAAATTTTACGCAATGACAATTCATCGAAAAGAACAGTTAAACTGATCGAGCACATGCTGCACGCAATGGGCAAAATGGTATATCAAACGAGAGAGCCGTATTTTCTCTTTCCCAAAAAGGCACAAAAATAACCTTGTACCAAAGGCACAAAAAAACCTGCGTTAGAATGTGGTTTTTGTATGTCGAAAAAATGTAATACTACAGGTATAGAAGCCTGTTCATGTCGTTACTGACGGCTTTCAGTAATATCGTTAAAATTCCTGAAGTAACAATTGTTATTCACAGGAAATAACTTGCGAAATAAAATGCGATGCACCTTAACGCTATAATATAACAAATAAAGCCGTAGTTACCTACGGCTTTATTGACAGTAAGAGCGAGATTTAGAAAGTCACTGATGCCCAGAGTTCTGTACGAAGCTGGTTGTTCCTGTCTGTACCAGGAGTACCATCAGTATCTCTTCCGGTTGCACGGTAGCGAAGAGTCGGGGTCAAACTGACTGTACCCAGAGCTGACTCGTGAACATTGACCTTGTACTGTGCCCAGACAAAGATGTTGTTGTATGTAACATCCGTCAGGTGTGCAGTGTACCGTGAGTTGTCGTTGACCTTGTTATAGTCAATCCATGCCATGACCGGTCCGGATTCACCTTTCAGTCTCAGGAGGTAGCCATTGTAGTCAACATTTGCCGGTGTGCTCAACAATATTGTGCTGTTATCCATTGTTGTTGTTGAACTATAGGTAGTTCCTCTAACACCTTTATTGTCTTTGCAGACAGTGTAGAAGCCGCTGAGGCCGATTTTGGATTTGCCTGCAGGGATTGTGGCGTTGGCACCAAAGGTGTTTGGAGAGATCTTCTGATAGGCGCCGCCCTGCGCATCGGTCAAGACAATAAGCGCCTGTGGTTCAACAGTAACATCACCGATATTGGTTTTGTAGGTAAGATGGAGGAGGTAGCCGTCGTTGAAGAGGCCGTCACCGGTGGTCTGGGTATCTTCTTTAACAGAGTTGTTGTCAAGAACAACAAGCGTTGCGTTAAGGTCACCGTTGCCAACCTTTGTGCCGTAGTTTACGCCGTAAGCACGATCATAGTTCCACTGGAACACCGGAACATCAACAGCATAGACAGATGAATTAGTGAAATCTTTTGGAACCGGGTAGAGGGTAAGGTCAAAAATCGGATTGTTGAAGCTGTTGAGTGGAAGACGGCCAACCTGATAATGGCAGTTTTCCAGAGAGCGACCGAAGTAGAAGTTGGAGACTTCAAGCTGAAATTTCTCGGAGTTTAAATTGCCTACGGTGCTCCAGCCGGGAGTTCCTCCATTGCTGGTCTCTTCATTGGCAATAAGTGTCTTGAAAAAGTAGCCGTCTCCGAGGTCTGCCGAAGCTTTCAGGCGTACCCTGTACTGGTATTTTATATCATCTGAATTAATGGTTTTGACGCCACCAATATCGGAATTATTAAACTGGCCTCTCACGCGGGTAGCTGCATCTCCACTGATTTTCAATTCAGCAGATGCCGGTGATGCGTATGACAAAACTGCAAACATTGCAGCAAGCGATAGCATTTTTTTCATGTTCATTTTCTCCGTTAGTTGTTATGTGTGTGTACGTTAATAAATAAAAGAAAAAAGCTATAAATACTTTTTATAAACAATCAGAAGTAATAATGTGTTACTATATGACGATGTATGCTTGTCTATCATGTTAATATAAAACAATTAACATAAATTTTTAAACAAATGTTGCCATTTTGTCATTCAGGGTTCAGTGCCAGGTTGTATTACCCCGGTTCCATGTATCTGAATTGTCAGCATTTTTTAACAATCATACAGCAATTTATTAATGTCACAGGTTAGACTCAGGGTCAGCGCGTTATGTCTCAGGGATGGTCAAGTACTGCTTATTGAACACAAAAGCTTTGCGCCTCACGATCCGCAGCTTCCCGAAAGTTACTGGATCCTTCCGGGCGGTGCTGTCGAACGGGGTGAAACTCTTGATGAGGCAGTCAAGCGTGAAATGATGGAAGAGACCGGTCTTGCATGCAGGGTTGGTACTCTGCTTTTTATCAAGGAGCTGCTCTACCCTTATCCCGGCCTCCTTGAACAGGGTTCCCTGCATCATTCGGTATCACTCGGATTTTTTTGCACCGTTACCGGCGGAGAGATGATCACCGGAAAAGATCCGGAATATCCCGATGATCAGCAGATGATTATCAGGGTGGGCTGGATTCCACTTGCCGACCTTGACCGTTATAATCTCTATCCACCGTTTCTTGCGGACTATATTCTTGCGCGGTCATCGGAAGAGTTTCAGGATGCCATTCCCGAGTTTTTCGACTCATCCCGTTAGTGTCCAGGTTCAACCTCCATGGATTCAAAAATCAATAATGACACCTGCGGTGGTATAGCTTTCCGGATGGTAAAAATACATGCCCTGTCGACTGATACCGGAGTAGTAGTTGCAGGCCACTCTGACTTTTTCCAGACCGGCCCCGCGAAGATTGATGCCTGCCTGCAGGTTCCATGTGCCCCTGTGTCCTTTTGTTTCGTTCAGCAAAGGTTGCCATATTGGCAGAAGTTTGAAGTCCGCCGCCAGGTAGGTGTTGCAGGGAGCAGAGAGTTCAGCGCCAGCCTGAAAGGAGTGAGGATTGATACCATCAGGGAGCGTATGGTAGATGTACTGATAACCGGTATAGATTCGACGACCCGGTGAGCTGAGCGCAAAAATAAGATTTACAAATTCCCGGCTGTAGGTAAAGGGAATCGTCCCGAGCCATTCCTGTTGGCGGAGCCACTGGTCTGCATCAGCGTTATAATGTCCATCTTCAAAATGAGCTGAAATGTGACTGAGTTTTGCTCTTGTGCTGAATTCGTCAAAAGGCAGTACATCGTTGTTGACAGGCTTTTTCCAGCTTGCATTGATGCCGAACAGATAATCTATAGCATCAACAGGAAACTTGAAATTTTCTGTTCTGCGCAGAAGAGAATAAGTCGCAAAATCTACGCCCACAGCAAATTTCCTGCTCTTGCTCTGGTAGAGATCGGCTGATGATCCGATATCAAGCTGCAGGGATTTTTTCCCCAGCAATGGCATGACTGCAATTCCTGGTTCCAGAGGATCGGCCAGCAGTGGTTTAAAAATAGTTTTTACATTCGGATTTTGTGGTGTTTCTGCAGAGGCGTATGTAAGGGAGCTCAAGAGTGTCGCTGTCAGAATAATCATTACCTTGCAGAGACGATAGAGGCGTTTCATCATGTTAAAGGGTTATTTTTTATGCAATACTGTTTTCCTGGGCAAGCAAGGTTTTCAGAACCGCCATGCGGACAGCAACGCCATTGGTCACCTGTTCAAGCAGCATGCTTTTAGAATAACCCGGGGGCTGGATGCGGTCGGCAACATTGTTTGATATTTCTATTTCCCGGTTTATTGGTCCGGGATGGAGCACCAGAAGATGTTTCTGTATCCGCTCCAGCCGTTCATCGGTAAGGCCGTAATGGACTGAATACTCTTCAAGGGAGGGCAGGTAGCCACCGGTAGCACGTTCAAGTTGCAGGCGAAGGACAATAGCCGAATCAGCCCAGGCGATGGCCAGATCAAGGTCAGTGAAAAGAGTTACGCCCAATCGGTCAGCATCTGGCGGCATGAGGGTGACCGGGCAGCAGAGACCGACTTCTGCGCCTGCGGTAAGAAGTCCATAGATATTGGAACGGGCGACACGGCTGTGCAGCACATCGCCTATTATGATGATCCTGAGTCCTTCGATTCTGCCAAAATATTCACGCAGTGTAAACATGTCGAGGAGCGCCTGTGTCGGGTGTTCATGTGAACCATCTCCGGCATTGATGACGTTTTTGGAGGTGATGCCTGTTATGAGATCTGCTGCTCCCGATGAGGGGTGGCGCAGCACAAAGGCATCCACATGCATCGCTTCCAGGTTTTTGATGGTGTCTCCGAGGCTCTCTCCCTTGCTGACACTGCTTGAAGAGGCGCTGAAGTTCAGTGTCCCTGCTCCCAGGTGACGGGCTGCTATTTCAAAGGAGAATCGGGTACGAGTTGAATTTTCAAAAAAAATAAGTGCAATGCGTTTATTACTAAGAGATTGTTCAAAAGAAGGATTTCCGTTTATCAACTCTTTCTTGAATCCGTCGGCCATGTCGAGCAGTTTCGTAATGTCACTGGCCGTTACATTACATAATCCTGTAAGGTGCTTCAACTCTTGCTGTTATTTGCTGTGTTTCAGGAAGATTTTTTTCAAATGTACAATAAAAATTGATGATCAAGAACTACCTTATAGAAGCTGCAATGAGAGAGTCAGAGCCAAGGTGGGGCGGCTATTGGTAGCATTGGGCGCAAACTTTAGGAAACAACGATCCTCTAAAATGTTGTTATGCATGAGATGAGTATTGCGATGTCAATCGTCGAAGCTGTGGTGGCCAATGCACAAAAAGAGGGCGCAGTGCGAATTTCCGGTATTGATCTTTTGATCGGAAAACTTGCCGGAATTGAGCCGGAATCCCTGAAGTTCTGCTTTTCATCGGCGTCAAAAGGGACTCTTGCTGAAGATGCGGTTCTTGCTATTGATGAGCCGGAAGGTATCGGTGAGTGCGGTGAGTGCGGCATGAGGTTTCCGGTCACCTTTTATTATGCCGAGTGTCCCGAATGCCGCTCCCTTCGGATAAAAATTGTTTCCGGTGAGGAGTTTCTCATTCAATCAATAACTATAGAAGAAGAGGGAGAGTAAGAAAATGTGCGATACCTGCGGATGTTCGGCTGATGGCGGGGCGGTGCTTCGCAAACCCGGTGAGAGCGATTATCATGTTCATGTCACCCCTGATACAGAAGAGCATACCCATCATCATGCTGGTGAGGAGCACCATGATCACGATCATGGGCACCAGCATCATCACCATGAAGGTACAAGCCGGAAGATTATGCTCGAACAGGATGTTCTTCAGAAAAACAATCTTCTTGCAGAAAGAAACCGGGGATACTTTGAGGCAAGGAATATTTTAGCCCTGAATTTTCTCAGCTCACCTGGCTCAGGAAAAACTTCGTTGCTCGAAAAATTCATTCCATTGCTGCAACAACGTTTTCCGGTTGCCGTTATTGAGGGCGACCAGCAGACCACCAATGATGCTGACCGTATTCATGCGCTTGGTGTGCCGGTGATTCAGATCAATACCGGTTCAGGATGTCATCTTGACGCACTGATGGTCAACCGCGCGGTCAAGGAGCTTGATATGCAGGATAACTCGCTGCTCTGTATCGAGAATGTCGGAAACCTTGTCTGCCCGGCGCTCTTTGACCTTGGTGAAGCTTTGAAAGTGGTTATTATCAGCGTGACTGAGGGCGACGACAAGCCGCTGAAGTATCCGACCATGTTTCATGAGGCCGATCTCTGCATGCTCAACAAGATCGATCTGCTGCCTTACGTGGAATTTGATGTGGCGAAATGTCGGAAGAATGCCATGCGGGTCAACCACCATCTCGAATGGTTTGAAGTGTCGGTGAAAACGGGAGAGGGGCTTGATGCATGGCAGGAGTGGCTCGAAAAGAGATTGCTACACCATTGAACATTCAGGGAGAAGCACGGCGGCGTCTGCTGGTTAACGGGATTGTACAGGGGGTCGGATTCCGACCCTTTGTTTACCGGATTGCCGTCGGTTTCGGGCTGAAAGGCTTTATCTGTAACACCTCGTCAGGCGTTTTGATTGAGGTTCAGGGGTCTTCGATGCTTCTCAACAGTTTTGTTTGTGCGCTGCAGAGCGATCTTCCACCCCTTGCCCGCATTGAAGCAATTAACGAGAGCAATCTTGAGTGTGTCGCTGAGGAGCGCTTTGTCATTGCGGATTCAAGTGCTGGAGCGGAGATTGAGACACTTATTCCACCCGATATTGCCCTCTGCAGCGATTGCCGTCGTGAACTTCTGGATCCGGCAAATCGCCGGTTTCGCTATCCTTTCATCAACTGCACCAATTGCGGCCCCCGTTATACCATAGTCGGGCGGCTGCCCTATGACCGGCCCTTTACATCAATGCATTCTTTTGTGATGTGCGCGGAGTGTGAACGGGAGTACCACGATCCTCTCGACCGTCGTTTTCATGCGCAGCCCAATGCCTGCCCGGTGTGCGGCCCATCTCTCACCCTGCTGGATGCCTGTGGTGTGCAGGGTGATGTACGGCGGGAGCATGGCCGGCAGTTGAAAGGTGATGTTGTAGCAGAAGCTCTGGTTTTGCTGAAACAGGGTTATATTATTGCAATAAAAGGGCTTGGCGGTTTTCATCTGGCGGTCGATGCCCGAAACGATGCGGCAGTGCAGCGGCTGAGAGAGCGGAAAGGGCGTGAAGCCAAACCCTTTGCGGTGATGATGTGCGACATGACGGTGGTTCAGAGCCACTGCGAGGTCAGTGAAGGTGAACGTGAGGTCCTTCTCTCTCCAGAGGCGCCCATAGTGCTTCTGAAAAAAAGGAAGAGCAGTATACTCGCGCCGTCCGTAGCGCCGGGTAACGATCGCCTTGGGGTCATGCTTCCCTATACGCCACTGCATGTCTTGCTTTTCGATGAGTGTCTCGATGCCCTGGTGATGACCAGTGCCAATTTCAGCGAAGAGCCTATTGTCAACGAAAATGATGAAGCGCTCTCCAGACTCAAGGGTATTGCTGATATCTTTTTGCTGCACAATCGCCTTATTTACCTCAAATGTGACGATTCGGTAACTATCCATCTTGCGGGAGATCTTCGGCAGATCAGGCGAAGCAGGGGGTACGTGCCGGCGCCGATCTCTCTCCGGCAAGGCGGGGCAACGGTGATAGGAACCGGAGGAGAGCTTAAAAACACCATTACCCTGCTGAAAGGTTCTCATGCGCTGATGAGCCAGCATATCGGTGACATGAAAAACTTTGAGGCATACCGCCATTTTGAGCAGGTTGTCGCCCACTTGCAGCACCTTTTTCAGGCAACACCTGAGCTTGTCGTGCATGACTTGCACCCTGACTACATGACCACCCGGTGGGCGGAGCAGCAGCATATTCCGGTATTGGGTGTGCAGCACCATCATGCCCATCTTGTTGCCTGTCTTGCCGAAAACAGGGAGGAGGGGCCCGCTATCGGTCTTATCCTTGATGGTACAGGCTACGGAAGCGATGGCACGATATGGGGCGGTGAGGTGCTGATTGGTGATGCTGCAGGAGTTGAACGGTTTGCCTCGCTGGAGTCCATGCCACTGCCGGGGGGTGATGCTGCGGTTATGCAGCCGTGGCGACTGGCGCTTGGTTATCTTCACCGAAGTTGTGCTGACCTGCCCGACCTGCCGTTTATGAAAGGGCGTAGTGTCGGTCAAATCTTTGAACTGCTTGAAAAAAAGGTGAACATTGTTGAAACATCAAGCTGTGGGCGCCTGTTTGATGCCGTTGCTGCGCTCTGCAACTTGCGGTGCGAGATTTCTTATGAAGGAGAAGCGGCCATAGCGCTGATGCACGAAGCAGGGGGAGCCGTGGGCGATAAAGTTTTTCGTTACGTTCTGAACTATATAATGCCGCAAGGGAAAACTATGGATCAAAAGGAACCTCATCATCCGGAAAAAGGTCGCTGGATTATGATGCTTTCACCAATGATTCAGGATATTGCAATTGCCTTGCAGGCAGGGATGTCCACCAGCGATATCAGCCAAAGATTTCATTGCACTCTTGTAACCTGCTTTCAGGAGATTATCGAAAAAGCATCCCAAGCTACCGGCATAACAACCATTGCCCTGAGTGGGGGAGTTTTCCAGAATGAACTTCTCTTTACTACTTTGTTGCATGAGCTTCAGCAGGCAGGCTACAGGGTGCTTGCTCATGCGCATGTTCCATCGAATGATGGCGGGCTTTCGCTTGGTCAGGCGGTGATTGGGCGTAATTTTCTGAAGGGTCGTTCTCTCGGGTAAATACACAAAATCACCAACGGCAACTCTTCGGCAGGGCACTGTTTTTTTATTACTTTGAACAAGTGTTTCATAACCTTAGCTCCTGATTCCCATGTGCCTCGCCATCCCTGGAAAACTTCTTGAACTTACGACGGAAAACGGCCTCAAAATGGGCATTATTGACGTGAACGGTTCAAAAACAAGAGCATGCCTTGAATATGTTCCCGACATCAAGGTTGGCCAGTACACCATTGTTCATGCCGGGTTTGCCCTTAAAATAATTGATGAAGAGGAGGCGGCTGAGAGCCTGAAGCTCTGGCAGGAGCTGATTGAGAGCGGAGCTTTTCAGCCCGATGAAGAGTTTCCCTCACAGGAATCGTTGTGATGCTGACGCCAATGAAATACATTGACGAATACCGGGATCCGGAGCTTGCCCGTAAGCTCCTCGACGAGATTCACCGACAAGCTGCTCATCATTGGACTATTATGGAGATCTGCGGCGGCCAGACTCACTCCATTATCCGAAACGGTATTGACCAATTGTTGCCAGATACTCTTGAACTGGTGCATGGTCCCGGCTGCCCGGTCTGCGTGACTCCCCTTGAATCCATTGAGCGGGCTCTCGCCATTGCCGCACGGGAAGAGGTGATTTTTACCAGTTTCGGCGATATGCTTCGGGTGCCTGGCAATACAAGGGATCTCTTTATGGTGCGAAGTGCGGGCGGAGATGTGCGCATTGTCTTTTCGCCACTTGATGCCCTGCAGATTGCCCGTGATAACCCTTCAAAAGAGGTGGTCTTTTTTGCTGTTGGTTTTGAAACGACGGCTCCGGCAAATGCCATGGCGGTCTGGCAAGCAGCTCGAGAAGGCATAAACAATTTCAGTGTTCTGGTGAGCCAGGTGATGGTGCCGCCAGCCATGAGGGCGATTCTCTCTTCACCTGGGAACCGGGTTCAGGGTTTCCTTGCAGCGGGGCATGTCTGCGCAGTGATGGGCTATGAGGAGTATGAGCCGATAGCCCGTGAGTTTCAGGTGCCGATAGTCCCGACCGGCTTCGAACCGGTTGAGCTGCTTGCGGGGATTCTTAAAACCGTTGAGCTGCTCGAAGCGGGAAAAGCTGAGGTGGTGAACTGCTACGGTCGGGTGGTGAGCCGGGCAGGTAACGCGATTGCGCAGGAGACTATCCAAAAAGTGTTTGAGGTGATCGACCGTCCATGGCGCGGGATAGGCCTCATTCCCCGCAGCGGTCTTGGTCTCAGAGAGGCATTCGCCCGTTTTGACGCCGAAACAAAGTTTAAGGTCACCAATATCTTCGCTGAAGAGTCGCCTCTCTGCATGAGCGGCAGTGTGCTGCAAGGGAAGCTCAAGCCTGATGGCTGTCCCGCTTTTGCAAAAGAGTGTACACCTCAGCATCCTCTTGGCGCCACCATGGTTTCCTCCGAAGGGGCATGTGCAGCCTACTATAAATATCACCTTGATACCCCATGATGATTGCGCCAATATGTCCAACTCCGATTATGCAGCACGAAACCGTCCAGATGGCGCATGGCGCCGGGGGGCGTTTATCGCAGGCGCTCATGCAGCGGGTGTTTATGCCACACCTCCATAACCACTTTCTTGATCTGCTTGATGATCAGGCAAAGCTTGACTTGCCTCCCGGAAGAACCGCTTTTACTACCGACACCTACGTGGTGAGCCCCATTTTTTTTCCCGGAGGAAATATCGGAGAGCTTGCCGTCAACGGTACCGTTAACGATCTGGCGGTTGGCGGAGCAACGCCGCTCTACCTCAGCGCGGGTTTCGTGCTTGAAGAGGGTTTTTCGCTGGCGGAGCTCGAAATGATTGTCAAGAGCATGGCCGAAGCTGCCCGCCTGGCAGGGGTAATGATTGTGACCGGTGACACCAAAGTAGTCGGTAAAGGGCAGTGCGATCGGATGTTTATCAATACCTCCGGGATCGGCAGTATCAGGGAGGGAGTCAACCTCTCATGCCGAAACCTGAAAGCGGGTGACAGCATTATTCTTTCAGGAACAGTGGGCGATCACGGGATGGCCATCATGACCTCGCGTGAAGGGCTTTCGTTCCAGTCCAGTATCACAAGCGACTGTGCAGCGCT
>CAISRC010000057.1 GCA_903887845.1 uncultured Chlorobiaceae bacterium | reverse complement strand
TGCAATGAACAAACATGCACGACAACTAAAGATTCAGGAAATTCTTCAGCAGAATAGTGTGGAAAATCAGCATGATCTCCTGCAACTTCTCCGCGATTCCGGTATTGCGCTTGCCCAGGCGACCCTGTCGCGAGACTGCGCCGAGCTCGGCATCATCCGTACACGAATAAATGGAGGCTACCGGATGGTGGTGCCTGATGAGAATACCGACAAAATTATCAAAGGTCTTGTCGGAATTGAGGTACTTGCCGTCAACGCCAATGAAACCACCATCATTATCAAAACCCTGCCTGGCAGGGCGCACGGAGTCGGTTCCTATCTCGATCACTTAAAAAGTCCTCTCGTTCTCGGCACAATTGCCGGAGATGATACTGTTCTGGTAATTCCCTCTTCTGTGCTGAACATTTCAGCTTTGATATCATATATTCATAACAATCTTTCCACAAACTGATAATTCATTACGACGCATGAGCAAGGAAAAAATTGCACTAGCCTATTCCGGTGGACTTGACACCTCCATCATGATAAAGTGGCTGAAAGACAAGTATGACGCTGAAATCGTAGCCGTTACCGGCAACCTCGGTCAGCAGAAGGAAATTGAAAACCTTGAGTCGAAAGCACTCTTTACCGGTGCCTCAAAGTTCCAGTTTATTGATCTTCGCAATGAGTTTGTTGAACAATATATCTGGCGCGCACTCAAGGCCGGAGCGCTCTATGAAGATGTGTACCCGCTTGCAACAGCCCTGGGACGTCCTCTGCTTGCAAAGGCTCTTGTTGATACTGCGCTTGCTGAAGACTGCACCATGCTCGCCCACGGCTGCACGGGCAAAGGCAACGACCAGGTTCGTTTTGAGGTCACTTTTGCCTCATTGGCGCCACATCTGAACGTGCTCGCACCGCTACGTGAATGGGAGTTCACCTCAAGAGAGGCTGAAATTGCCTACGCTCTTGAACACAACATTCCAGTCTCAGCTACCAAGAAAAGCCCCTACTCCATTGATGAAAATATCTGGGGAATCAGTATCGAGTGCGGTGTCCTTGAAGATCCAATGGTTGCGCCGCCCGAAGATGCCTACCAGATAACCACCTCACCTGAAAAATCTCCGGACACTCCTTCAGTCGTTGATATCGAGTTTGAAAAAGGTGTGCCTGTTGCTCTTGACGGCAAAAAGATGAGCGGACTCGACATGATCATCCGCCTGAACGAGATCGGTGCCGCCAATGGAGTCGGAAGGCTCGATATGATTGAGAACCGCGTTGTCGGTATCAAGTCACGTGAAATTTATGAGGCTCCGGCAGCAACTATTCTCCACTTTGCCCATCGCGAACTGGAACGCCTCACCCTCGAAAAATCGGTCTTCCAGTACAAAAAGAACATCAGTCAGGATTATGCCAACATCATCTACAACGGTACCTGGTTCTCGCCAATGAGAACTGCGCTTGATGCCTTTGTCAACGAGACACAGAACCCGGTGACCGGCCTTGTCCGCCTGAAACTCTACAAGGGTGGAGTCTCCCTGCTCGGCAGAAACTCACCATACTCGCTCTACAACGAGGAGCTTGCCACCTACACCGAAGCCGACACCTTCAACCACAAGGCCGCAGCTGGGTTTATTCACCTCTATGGACTTGGATTGAAGACATTCAGCCAGGTACACGCTGCGAAGTAACATTCGTCCATCGTCCCGCAGGCCACTGCACAGGCCTGCGTACGCTGGAAAACGTCAACGTTACACGACACAACTCGGCTGGCAGAAGAAACTACCTCGCCGCTGACGATTTGAATTCCACCAGCTTTTTCAAGTTAATTGCTCCGTTGGCCTTCGCAATACTCCGCATCAAATTGATTATAGCGTCCACATCACCCCAAGGCAATAAACCAAAATTTACTATTTTGGAGGCGGATTCTCTTTCACAACAACTGATATTCTTATGAGCAGCAATACAAAGGAGTTACTCTGGCAGAGCAGATTTTCACTACCTTTTGACCGAGATGCCCTTCTCTTTTCGTCATCGGTTCATGTCGACAAGAAGCTCTATCGCGAAGATATACAGGGCTCTATTGCCCATGTGACCATGCTTGCCGAAGAGGGTATTGTCAGTGTTGAGGAGGCTGGAGAGATTATTGCCGGACTGAGGGAGATTGAGGAGGAGCTGTCGAACGGCGCTCTGCTCCCCCACTGGGAGGATGAGGATATTCATACGGTTATTGAGAACCGGCTCAAGGAAAAAATTGGCGCAACTGCGGGAAAACTGCACTCCGGCAGAAGTCGTAACGACCAGGTTGCAACCGATACCCGACTCTATTTGCGACGCCAGATTACGGAACTCCAGGAAACTCTTGGAGGAATGTTAACGGTCCTTGTTGAAAAAGCGGAAAACTACCAGAAAACTATCATCTTTGGCTATACCCACTTGCAGCGGGCGCAGCCGATTTCTGCGGGCCACTACTACATGGCTTATTTCAATATGTTCAACCGCGACCGTCAGCGTCTCCACGACCTCACGAAACGGGTAAATATCTCCCCTCTTGGCGCCGCCGCTTTTGCGGGTAGTACCCTACCCCTTAACCCCGAACGATCGGCGGTACTTCTTGGATTTGATGATATGTTTGCCAACAGCATTGATGCCGTCAGCGATCGCGATATTATCATTGAATTTATCTCCGCCTGTTCGGTCATCATGATGCATCTCTCTCGCTTTGCCGAGGATCTGATTCTCTGGAGTTCTTACGAGTTCGGCTATCTTGAGATCAGCGACGCTTTTGCCACGGGTTCGTCACTCATGCCGCAGAAGAAAAATGCCGATATTGCCGAGCTGGTAAGGGGTAAAACTGGCAGGGTGTACGGCAACCTGATGGCGATGCTGACCATCATGAAGGGGCTCCCGCTCTCCTATAACCGCGACATGCAGGAAGACAAACAGCCGCTGTTTGACAGCGCAGAAACAACTATCGGAAGTGTGAGTATCTTTGCAAAACTACTTGAAAATACCAAACTGAAGGAGGAGCGGCTGGCCAAACTGACAGCAGAGGATCTCAGCCTCGCAACGGAAATTGCTGAATATCTTGTCCGCAAACAGATTCCTTTCCGTGACGCGCACCGCATTACCGGAAAAATTGTCACCTGGAGTATCGCTTCGGAGGTTAACCTGCCACATATCCCTGTTGAAAAGTTCAGAGAGTTCTCGGAGGTCATTGATGTTGACATTTACGACTGCCTCAAGGCGGACGCAAGTGTCAACTCAAAAAAAACACACGGCAGTTGTTCATTCGACTCCGTCGCTCTTCAGATCAAGAATGCCCGAAAACAGCTCTAACGGGATAACGGAAGCTTCAGTGAATCCGATGGCGGTGGAACTGCTGGTACTGCCTTGATCTCTGCCATATTGGCGACAACTGTTGCCGACTGGTTGAGCAACACATCTTTTTTCAGATCTTTGGTAGCATCCTGCTCAAGAGCCCAACGTTTCTCAATCTGTTTTATCGTCTCTGTTTCCGATTTTACCTCTGAGTCCTGAAGGGATACCGCCTTCTTTTTACGGATCTTGTCGAGTGTATTGAGATCATTGAGATAGCTCTGGTAGAGCAGGTACTTTGATGATTGTTCCTGAAATTTTTTCCGGAGCAGTTCAATTATTTCAGGACTGATTTCTGCTGTAGGTTTATAAAATGATGGTGAAATAGTGCTCCATGGCAGACTGCTGGCATAGGTGTCTTCACCAATTCTTGCCGTATCTATCAATGAGGGCATAAGAATATCGGGCTCAACTCCTTTATGCTGGGTGCTGCCTCCGGAAATTCGGTAAAACTTTGCAATAGTGAGTTTTATCTCTCCAAGTTCAGGTTGTCCTCCCTGAACAAAAGTCTGCCTTGAAAGAGGAATAAGGCTTTGAACTGTTCCTTTTCCGAATGTTCTCTCCCCGATGATAACACCACGTCCGTAATCCTGGATGGCTGCAGCAAAAATTTCGGATGCCGAGGCGCTGTAACGGTTCACCATAACAGCAAGCGGCCCTTCATATTGTTCACGACTATCCTCGTCCTTGAGTACCGTTTTTTCTCCGGTTGAGTTGCTGATCTGGACTACAGGACCGCTTGGAATAAACAGTCCAGTAACTTTCACCGATTCCTCGAGTGATCCGCCTCCATTTTCGCGCAGATCAATAATAATGCCGTCGACATGCTCCGCGTTCAGTTCCTCCAAAATACGGGCAACATCACGGCTTGTGCTGTTGTAATTACCGGTATTCTGCTGTTCCCCTTCAAAATCAAGATAAAATGAAGGAATGGTAATCACACCGATTTTTTTACCATCCCGCTGGATAATGCTTTTCTTTGCCGCCTGTTCCTGCAGGTTTACCTTATCACGCAAAAGTTCGACTATTTTTGCAGAGCCTCTTCCACCCTGACTTGCAGGAAGGATTTTAAGGCGAACAACAGTACCTTTTTTCCCGCGGATCAGCTTTACCACATCATTGATTCGCCAGCCCGACACATCAACAATCTCAACTTTTTTCCCCTGACCGACGCCTATAATTTTATCCCCTTTTTTCAAAAGATTACTTTTAAATGCCGGACCTCCTGGAATAAGTTCATTGATTACGGTATACTCTCCTTCAGTCTGCAGTTTGGCTCCGATTCCCTCAAGCGAACGGCTCATGTCAATCTGGAAGTTTTTGTACTCATCCGGAGAGAAATAGCTTGTATGAGGATCGAACGAGGTTGTCAGTGCATAAGTATAAACCTGAAATGCATCGTCAGGTTTCTGGTGGTTCAACAGGTTAAGTCTGCTTGTAAAGCTTTTTATTAGCTCTCTTCGAATGGCCTTATTACTTTTTCCGGAATATTTTAGATTAAGCCATTGGTATTTCAGCTCTTTTCTCCACAGATCAGTAAGCTGCTGCTTGTCGACAGGCCAGGGGTCTGCCTTGCGGTCAAGATCAAGGGTTTCTGGTGTTGAAAAGTTAAGATGTACCGTGTCGGCTGCGGCTTTCATATACCGCATTTTTTCTTTGGCTCTTTTTAAAAAGAGGTTATAGATATCAAACCCGGCCGTTGGTTTCCCGGCAAGAAATTCGTCATCAATCTTGTTTCCGTATATCTGTCTAAGACGTTCAATATCACCTGCAATAAAATAGCTTTTACTGCCGTCAAGATTGTCGAGGTAACGATTAAATATCTGCAACGACAGTGAATCGTTAACAGCCACCTTTCTATAGTGGTTTTGTAAAAGGTATTGACTTATATATTTGCAAGCCTCCGTTTCCAAAGCAGTCGGCTTTAGAGTAATCACCGTCTGATTCGAAGAGGGTTTTCCCGTATTTCCAGCAATAACAGGAAAAGCGCTTCCAAGCGCTAAAATAATGAAAAGCAGACTTCTTCGAATCATTGTCGTATATGATGATATTATGAATAAACCCAGACTGATGCAGGTGGAATATTTTTCATGATAAACCGTCTCCTTACTTTGCTCTGAAAGTTAATTTCTCCAAGAGGATCATTGAGCCCATAGGTGTACATAACACACCACTTCAGCAGGCCCTGACTGTAAAGAGCACTTAATATGGGAATAAATGATGATTTAAATGGATTGTTAATAAGAGGAATTGAAAGCACCAGTCCAAATCGCTCATCCACTTTTTGTAACTGTTCCAGTGCGCACGAATTAACAGTCGTCAGATGGGGATAGTTTTGACGGAGCAAGTCACAAAATTCCTGATCGATTTCAACCAACAACGGGTTTAGACTTGATATATGCTTTGTGATAGCACCTGTTCCTGCACCAATCTCAATAATATTTGTCTGGTCTAATTCCTTGATTGATTTATAAATAGCCTTTCCCAGAAACTTTGAAGAGGGTATTACGGAACCAATACTTTGAGGATCTTGTAAATATTTTTTGAGAAACAATATCTTTTTATGCATGTAATCCTGTATAGATTTTTATGTTTTTTCCAACCAGCAACGTTTTTTTTATCTTTTGCCACACCGGTTTCAATAGTGTTATTTAACTTTTTTTCAAGATCAACCGATTCTTTTTAAATTATCTCATACTTTTTTAAAATACTAAAACCAACATAACGATATCCTCATCGCCTTATCGATTAATACGCGCGCGACATGATTTTCTTTCAATAAGCCTTAATTCAAAGAAGGCAAGGTGCGGGTAACCGTTTGCCGCTGAACGCTCTTGAGCTCTGCCATATCAGAAACAACTGACGCCGACAGGTTAAGAAGCAGATCCTTGTTTATATTTTTTGTTGAATCCTGCTCATGAACCCATAGCCCTTCAATATGTTTGATCGTTTCAATTTCCGATTTATAGGATGAATCCTGAAGCGATATCATTCTTTTTTTGCGAATCCGGTTAAGAGTGTTCAGATCATGTAAATAGGCCTGGTACTGGCGGTTCTTCGAAGACCGTTCCTGCTGTTTTTGCCGCAGAATGACAAGATCTTCCTGGCTGATCTCTGCTGTAGGGCGATAAAACGATGGAGAGATGGTACTCCAGGGCAAGCTGCTGGTATAGGTATCCTCTCCAACGATGGATGTATCAATCATGGAGGGCATCGCAATATCCGGAACAACACCTTTATGCTGAGTACTGCCTCCGGAAATACGGTAAAACTTTGCAATAGTAAGTTTTAACTCTCCCAGTTCGGGTTTTCCAAAAAAACTGAACGGCTTTGTAAGTTTGATGATACTCTGAACGGTGCCCTTGCCGAATGTTCTCTCACCGATGATAACCCCGCGACTGTAATCCTGAATTGCCGCAGCAAAAATTTCGGATGCTGATGCGCTGTAGCGATTAACAAGTACCGCAAGCGGTCCATTATAGAGTACCCGTCGATCTTCATCCCTGAGTACCATTTTTCCACCGGTTGAATTGCTTACCTGAACCACTGGACCAGTTGGAATAAATAGTCCTGTGACATTCACTGACTCTTCAAGGGAACCGCCACCGTTATCACGAAGATCAATGACAATTCCATCAACATGCTCAGCATTCAGTTCGTTCAGAATCCGGGTTACATCACGGCTTGTACTGTTATAATTGCCGGTATTCTGCTGCTGACCTTCAAAATCAAGGTAAAATGATGGAATGGTAATCACTCCGATTTTCTGGCCATTTTTTGTAATAACGCTTTTTTTTGCCTCCTGTTCCTCCAGATTGATTTTTTCTCGAATAAGTTGAACTATTTTTGCAGGCCCCCTGCCTCCCTGACTTGCCGGAAGAATTCTAAGGCGAATAAAAGTGTTTTTCTTGCCGCGTATCAATTTTACGACATCATTGATTCGCCACCCGGTAACATCAACAATTTCTGCTGTTTTTCCCTGGCCAACACCGATAATTTTATCTCCCTTTTTCAGTAAACTGCTTTTGAATGCTGGGCCTCCGGGAATAATCTCACTTACCACAGTATACTCGCTTTCGACCTGAAGTTTGGCACCGATTCCTTCGAGTGAACGGCTCATGTCAATCTGAAAATTTTCATACTCATCCGGAGAGAGATAATTTGTGTGAGGATCGAACGAGGTTGTCAGCGCATAAGTATATGCTTGAAAAGCATCTTCCGGCTTTTGACGATTAAGAAGATTCAGCCGATTCGTAAAGCTTTTTGCAAGAGCTTCCCGAATAGTCTTGCTATTTTCGCCTGAATATTTCTGATTGATCCACTGATATTTCAGCTCTTTTTTCCATAGATCGTTAAGCTGACGCCTGTCGGCAGGCCAGGGATCTGTCTTGCGATCAAGGTCAAGGGTTTCTGGTAGTGAGAAGTTGAAGCGAACGGTATCGACGGCTGCCTTCATATATCGCATTTTTTCTTTAGCCCGTTTCAGAAAAAAATTATAGATGCCAAAACCTGCATCTGATTTTCCTGAAAGAAGTTCACTTTCTATACGGCTTCCATAATATTTTCGGAGACTTTCGATCTCACTTGCTACAAAATAGCTTTTGCTGCCGTCAAGATTGTCGATATAGCGATTGAATATCTGCCGAGAAAGAGAGTCATTGACTGATATCTTTCTATAGTGTTTCTGGAGAAGTGACTGACTGATATATTTACCGGCCTCCTTTTCGGCCGCAGTTGGCCGGAGAGTAACAGTTGCTGCTGGAACAGATGTCGCAGCATTTCCGGCAAATACCGGTACAGCGCTTCCCAAAACAACAGTAATGAGAAGCAGACTTTTTCTACGCATGGTTAATGGTACAATGATCAAAGGTTCGACGACAGTGTGAAAGCTATTTTTGAATGAGAAGTCAAATATACATATATTACAAGACGCATGAGAAACCATCCACGAATGGTATCCCGCGAAAAATTACGGCACATAATAATAAATAAAAGGAGAGCGTTCAATGCAAAAGAAAAAAATCAGTTATAAAGAACTCGGTCTTGTTAACAGCCGCGAACTTTTCAGTAAAGCGGTATCGGGAGGCTATGCCATTCCTGCATACAATTTCAATAATCTCGAACAGATGCAGGCAATCATACAGGCCTGTGTAGATACAAAATCTCCTGTAATTCTCCAGGTTTCCAAAGGTGCAAGAAGCTACGCCAACGAAACCCTGCTTCGCTTCCTTGCTCAGGGAGCAGTTGCTTATGCTGCTGAACTCGGATCTCCGATTCCTATTGTGCTTCACCTTGACCATGGCGACAGTTTTGAACTCTGCAAAGACTGTGTTGAATCAGGCTTCTCCTCGGTCATGATTGATGGCTCTCATCTCCCTTATGAAGAGAACGTCGCCCTAACCAAAAAAGTTGTTGAGTTTGCCCACCAGTTTGATGTCACTGTTGAGGGGGAACTCGGGGTGCTTGCTGGCATTGAAGATGAAGTATCTGCTGCACATCACACCTATACTCAGCCTGAAGAGGTCGAGGATTTTGTTGCAAAAACCGGTGTTGACAGTCTTGCTATTTCCATTGGCACCTCACATGGCGCCTTCAAGTTTAAACCCGGTGAAGATCCAAAAATCCGTCTTGATATTCTGACTGAAATTGAAAACCGGATTCCCGGATTTCCTATTGTGCTGCATGGCTCCTCTTCCGTGCCGCAAGAACTGGTCAAGATGATCAATGAACATGGCGGGAAATTGAAAGATGCAATTGGTATCAGTGAAGACCAGCTTCGTCTTGCCGCCAAATCTGCAGTCTGTAAAATCAATATTGACTCAGATGGGCGCCTTGCCATGACCGCTGCAATCCGCAAAGTCTTTGACGAAAAACCTGAAGAGTTTGATCCAAGAAAATATCTTGGCCCGGCTCGTGATGCTCTCAAAAAGCTCTATGCCCACAAGATCATTAATGTTCTCGGATCTGACGGAAAAGCATAAATTTTCCGGTCTCTTTTTAACAGAAAAAGGCGTCAAAAGGCGCCTTTTTCTGTTAATGAAGCAAGACAAGCGTTTTCATGCTGACTCAAGGATGCGAAAAGCTGCATAAGCAAGCAAACCGCTTCCAGTTTCAAGGGCACGCTCTTCCGGATCGAAAGTTGGTGAATGGAGAGTGTTGCTTTTATCGTTATTCCCCATACCCGTTCCGATTTGCCAGAATGTCCCGGGGCACTCCTGAAGATAGTAGGCAAAATCTTCTGCGGTCATTATAGGCTCACAATTAAGAACATTCTCACCGCCAAGATATTCTACACAGATTTTCTCTGCTTTTTCGGTCACATCCGGATTATTATAGAGCACTGGATAACCTTGTCTGATCTCAAGTTCCGCCTCAACACCAAGCGCTATGGCTATATGCGTGACGGTCTGGCGCAACCGCTCCTGAAGCAGTGATCGAACATCCTCATTCATGGTTCTCATCGTACCTGACATGGTCACCTGCCGGGGAATGACATTTGTTGCATTGCCGCCTTGAATGGACGCTATTGAAACAACTGCCGGTTCATAAGGAGGTGCGACCCGGCTGACAAGATGCTGAACTGCGGTAATGATATGAGCTGCTGCAAGAACAGGATCCGCCGCTTTATGCGGTGCCGACGCATGACCTCCCTGCCCTGTTACCGTGAAGTACAGTTCATCAGCCGCCGCCATAAAGCTCCCTTTGCACAGTGCCACTTTCCCGTTCTCAACACTTGGGAAGCAGTGCTGACCGATAATTGCCGAAGGCTTAAACTGTCTAAAGAGACCTGCATCAAGAAGTGGTTTTGCGCCTCCTGGTGCTTTTTCTTCGGCTGGCTGGAACACGAGAAGCACATCTCCCGCAAGCTCATCCTTCATCCTTGAGAGAATATTGGCTGCACCAAGAAGCATGGCCGTATGCATGTCATGGCCACAGGCGTGCATTTTTCCAGACTCAAGTGAACAGAAGTCATGCAGGTTCTCTTCATGAAGAGGAAGAGCATCAATATCCGCACGCAAAGCGACAAGATTGTTTCTTACAGCTTTTCTGCCCCCTCGAATGACCGCAACAACTCCGGTTTCAAGCAGAGATGGTTCAGGCGTGATGCCAAGACCTAGAAGATACTCCTTTATCAGCCCGGTGGTTCTCACCTCTTCATAAGCAAGTTCGGGGTGACGATGAATATCCCTGCGTAATGAAACAATCTCTGAAAAAATTTCTGCTGAATTTACCCGAATCCGGTCAACAAGCTCGACGAATAGTTCTGTGTTCATGCAATCATCATATTTTGCAGTAGGTTACTATTATGTTTCGTATTATGCTTTCTTACATATCCATAAACCTGATAAACTCAAGCGCCTTTTCTCTCATTTCATCATCTTTTTCAGAAAAGGGCGACGAATAGCGGATTACATAGCCATAGTTTTTCAGATTTGATACCAATCGATAGAAATCATGCACCTGTAGCCTGAATGCTAGAACAAGGCCTTCACCATCCGGAGCGACAGGATAGATGCCGCAACTCAACACCGTAGCGTCGTTTTTTTCGAGAGTGGCAATAATCTCGGAGAGCTTGAGGTCATACGATGGTACAGCCAGTTCAAGGGTCTTGCACTCTTCTTGTAAATGAAAAACAGCGGCAATATGTTCAAAAAGAGCCGTTTTTTGTATAACGCCAACATATTCTCCTCCCTCCCCGGATACAGGAATGGACTGGTAAGGAAATGAATCAATTCTCACAACGATGTCAAAAAGATGCTCATGGAGTCCAATGCTGTAAGCACGTTCAAGCTCCAGATCCATAAGCTGTTTTCTTGACTGCTGTGCAGGAAGCAGATCAAGGATAGTCACCATTGCCGAAACTTTTCCCTTATGCAGAATTGGAGCACACTCAACTCCTTTCTCCTGCATGAGGGAAAGAACATTCGCAACCAGGTCATTATCAGAAAAAAAAGGAACGCTTGTGTCAAGACTATCCTCTATACACTTATTTAACAGCATGGCTCAATTTTATTCACTCTTTTTTCATGCCTCCCACCTTCAAAATCGGTGCTAAACCAGTTTTGAAGTGTTTTTTCAATAGTGACAGCATCAGTAAATCGTGCGGGAAGACATAGAATATTGGCATTATTATGTTGCCGGGCAAGTATTGCAAACTCAGGGCTGCAGGCAAGAGCTGCACGAATACCCTTGACTTTATTTGCAGCAATTGAGACACCAATGCCTGTACCACAAAGCAGAATGCCGGAATCGCACTGCCCATCCGCAACGGCAAAGGCAACTTTGCGGGCAAAATCAGGATAGTCTACCGATTCTTCATTATGCGGCCCCATATCGTTGATTTCATAGCCGTTTCGTTCAAGCCAGGATAGGACTGTTTTTTTAAATTCAAACCCGGCATGATCACTTCCAACTGCTATTTTCATAATTCATTAACGTTAAATTTGGATGAAGTTTTTTTCTGTACAGACTTGGATAGAAAAAGGGCCTGACTATTTATTTGAGGGGCATCATTGATAATCCGTGAGTAGGTGCCATCGGCATTCATCTCCCATGCCTTGACATTATCGCTCAAAATCAACTCAAGATCAGATTTGACGATCTGAATTAATGTTTTATCAAACACCGGAAATATCGCCTCAACCCGATCGTCGAGGTTTCTTGGCATGATATCAGCGCTTCCAAGATAAAGCTCCTCCTTTCCTCCGTTATAAAAATAGTATGCTCTGCTGTGTTCAAGAAAACGTCCTATGACGCTGATAACACGGATATTTTCACTGACTCCTGGAATGCCTGGTTTGAGGCAGCAAATTCCACGAACGACAAGATCAATGGTGACGCCTTCACAAGATGCCCTGTAGAGAGCCTGGATGGTTTGAGCATCCACAAGGGCATTCATTTTCATGATGATTCTTCCCTTGTTCTCTTTACCTCTCCACTCGACTTCTCTCTCGATCATCTCGATAATTCTTTTCCTGGTATTAATAGGCGAAACAAGGAGTTTTCTGTATCCTGTGTGTTTTGAATACCCGGTCAGCGCGTTGAAAAGTTCTGCCACATCGTTGGCAAGCTGTTCATTGGTTGTAAAGAGGCTGTAATCGGTATAGATCTTCCCTGTTGCCGGATTGTAATTCCCTGTGCCAAGATGGAGATACCGTTTCAGTTTGTGTTGTTCACGCCTTACCACCAGGGTAAGTTTTGCATGGGTTTTCAGTCGGGGCAGGCCGTAAACAACATGCACACCAACGTCCTCAAGCGCCCGAGCCCAGACGATATTGTTCTCTTCGTCAAATCTTGCCTTGAGTTCCACCAGAACCGCAACCTGTTTACCCTCTTCAGCCGCCATCATCAATGCCTCGACAATTGGCGAATTGCTGCCGACCCTGTACAGGGTTTGCTTAATCGACAGTACATCCGGATCAAGGGCTGCCTGGTTAAGAAAATCAACGACAGGCTGAAAAGAATCATAAGGATGGTAGAGCAGAATATCTTTATCCCTGATCAACTTGAAAATATTAGTACTGAACTCACCCTCAATCCGGTTATACGGAACAAAAGGCTCATCTTTCAAATCCGGCCGTTCTACCTTCAGAAGATCGACCAGACAGCCAAGTCCAAGCGCACCATCAATTTCATAAACGTTTCTTTCTGCGACTTCAAGATTTTTTATAAGCAGTTTTCGCATGGAAAAAGGCATTGCAGGTGTAATGTCGAGACGAACAACTTTTCCATAACGACTTGACCGGAGTCCCTGTTCGATAGTCTTCAACAAATCGCCCGCTTCATCTTCCTCAATTTCAATATCAGCATCCCGAATCAATCTGAAAAGATGCGATTGTATAATCCTCATTTTCGGAAACAGGTGCGCAAGATTGCTTTCAACAAGATCTTCTATCCAGATAAATCTTATGATTCCGTCATCTTCATTAAATCCCTTGATATTATTGAGCAGGAGCAGTCGGGGAAGAATGCCGGGCACTTTCACGCGGGCAAATTTCAGTGCCCTGCTCTCCTCATCTTCCAACTCAATGGCAAGGTTCAGAGAGAGGTTCGACATAAACGGAAACGGATGGCCTGTATCGAAAGCCAGAGGAGTCAGTACAGGAAAAATCTCCTTGCGGAAATAGTGGCTCAAGGCACGCTGCTGTGTTGCTGATAGTTCGGAAACCCGCAGAAACTCTATTCCCTCTTTTTGCAGCGCAGGCACCAGATCGTGATAAAAACATTCATGTCTTTCATTGAGCTGCTGCAAAACCATCGAACGGATCTTGTCGAGTTGTTCTGCGGGAGTATAGCCATCAATCGTTCGATCCTGAATGCCCGCTTGATACTGCTCCTCAATACCTGCAACGCGGATCATAAAATATTCATCCAGGTTTGAACTGAAAATCGAGATGAATTTTACCCGTTCCAGCAGAGGATGCAACTCGGGATTGAATGCCTCTTCAAGCACTCGCTGATTGAAGTAGATCCAGCTCAGCTCCCTGTTGACATACAGGGAGGTATTGTTCAAATCCGGTAAAGGGTCTTTCAGCATACCAAACAATAAAAATTAAGTGTATCGAATGATTCCATGTTCGTGAACGACTGCGTCAAGAGGTTCATCCCAGGAATCGGCGGGAAGCTCATCAACCCTCTGCTGAAAAAATGAGAGCCCGATCCTGCAGGGATTAACTCCCTTGTCTGAAAGCCGCGTTAAAAAACGGTCATAAAATCCTTTTCCATACCCAAGGCGGTAGCCTTTTTCATCAAAGGCCAAAAGGGGAAGAAGCACAACATCAAGATGAGATTCATCCACAAAAGAGAGTACTTCTGGTTCAAATTGGCCGAATTGGGCCTTCCTGAGAGAATCGCCCTTTCTAAAAGCTGCCGCAATAAGATTACCATTTCGAATAACCGGAACCGAAAGCTTTTTATTATTAACAAGCTTGCTGTCAATAATTGGAGCAGTAGATACTTCTGCCAAAACAGCAATAGAAAGATAGAGATGAATAGAGCTGGCATTGAGAAATTCAGGCATCCCGATAACATGCTCTGCAATAGAGCGACTCATCGCAATCCGTGAATTTTCAGAGATCGACCGGCGTCTGGCAATCATTATTTCTCTGAGAGCCTTTTTTTCAATGGTTATGTTTGCGTTAGGATCCATAAAGAAAATATAGGACAATGCTCTTGAACATCTCCAGTACCTTTTTAAACTAAAATAATAAAATAGAGCTTTTGCCACCTATAAAAGCCTCCTTTTAAGACGACAAATCACACCATAGTGATCAACATCGGGAACGCAATGGAAAACCTTATAGATCGAAGTTACCGGCATCGTCAAGTCATGCTTAGTTCAATAATTGTAGTATCTTTAGCTTAGATACAAGGTAGATACTCTCGAACTGCAGGCAAGAATTGTTATAACCATCTAAAATTGAAGCTAAGCCATGAGCTTTATTTTTCAGCAGGCACGCCTTCTCAATCCGCTTGAACAAGTTGATCTCACCGGAACGATAAAAGTGAGTAACGACGGAATCATCGAAACTGTTGTTTACGGTAATGAAACTCCTGCCGCAGCACCGGATGACAGAGTAATTGATCTTCGAGGGCAAATACTGACTCCCGGGCTTTTTGATATGCACTGCCATTTCAGAGAACCTGGTCAGGAATATAAGGAAACTCTCGAAAGCGGTGCGAAAGCGGCTGCGTCCGGCGGCTTTACAGGCGTTGCACTCATGCCAAACACCAAACCGGTAATAGATAGTCCCCTCGGTGTTGCTTACATCCGCCATCATGCCTCAATGCTTCCTGTTGATCTTGAAGTGATCGGAGCAATGACTGTTGAAAGCAAAGGCGAACATCTCGCACCATTCGGAAAGTTCCGCTCCTATGGAGTCACAGCCGTTTCGGATGATGGTTCGGCCATTCAAAACACTCAAATCATGCGACTTGCCTTTGAGTATGCGTCAAATTTTGATCTTCTTATTATTCAGCACTGTGAAGAGAGATCGCTTACCATGGGTGCCGTTATGAATGAAGGCATTTTTTCAACCAAACTCGGGCTGAAAGGAATCCCTGATGTTTCCGAAGCTATTATGCTTGGCAGAGATCTGCTGCTGATGCACTATCTTGAACAGCATAAACTGCATGACCCTCTCATAAAACCGCGTTACCATGTCGCCCATATCAGTACCAAAGCATCGCTTGATCTTGTACGCAAGGCAAAACAGGCGGGACTTCAGGTTTCCTGCGAAGTAACGCCGCACCATTTCTCCCTTTGTGATGAAGACCTTTTTCACGCTGAACAGAAAGGAAACTATATCATGAAGCCACCTCTCTCATCAAGGGAAAATCGTGAAGCTCTTCTTGAGGGGCTTGCAGACGGGACTATTGATGTCATAGCGACAGACCATGCTCCCCATGCCTCCCATGAAAAAGAATGTCCGCCTGATCAGGCTGCTTTTGGTATTATCGGCCTTGAAACTGCCCTGGGTCTTACCATTACCGAACTGGTTGAGAAAAATGTTATTACAATGTCTCACGCGATTGAACTCCTTTCGGTTAATCCAAGAAAAATCATGAATCTCAAACCAATTCTCTTTTTACCTGGAGAACAGGCAAATTTCTCAATCATCGACCCTGACGTCGTATGGAGCGTTACCTCAAGCTCATTGAAATCAAAATCATCAAACACTCCATTTCTCAACCGCTCCCTGAAAGGAAAAGCAAGCGGTATATTTCATAAGGGAAAACTTCTTGAAGCGGAAACCCTCTAAAGAAGTAATTCATTCTTTGAAAACTTGGTTATCGGTTATAATTTTATTAAACTCCCTTTCATTTTGAGGAAAAACGACAGCAGAACCTCTTAACAAAAAGAACTACTTTACAAGACATGGCAAAGAAACAAACATTTGCGGATAAAGGCAAAAAAACAGGTACCAGTGATTTCAAGTGTGCAAAACTTATTTTTTCTGTGAAATCAGAAAAAACCAATGCATGGAAATTCATTGAGAAAAACGTCCGGATCCCGAATGGGGAAAATGATCAGGTAATTCTTACAAAAGCTATTACTGATTACGCAAAATAATTTAACAGGGTATTTCCTCAGGGTATCACAGGATGCCCTGACTTTCTCCTGTTACCTCACCGCCTTTTTCCTCCCATAGACATGGCAGACAGCCCCTGTTCTTCAGAAAAGAAGTCATCACCCAATTGGTTTGAAAAGTGGTTTAACCATCCGTTCTACCTTGAGCTCTACAGCCACCGGGACAATGATGAAGCTGCACACTGCATTCATACTATCCTTTCCAGATCTGGTCTTGATCTGAAAAAGCCTGAATCACTATCAGTGCTCGATATTGCCTGCGGAGCTGGCCGCCACGCTCTGGAGCTGGCCAGTCTCGGCTATAGTGTCACAGGAAATGACCTTGCCCCATATCTGCTTGATGAGGCCAGAAAAGCAGCATTGAAAAGAAATGTAGTGCTCAAACTTTCCTGTTGCGATATGAGGCTAATGGCTAACAACGATCTTTATGATCTTGTTGTTCAGCTTTTTACAAGTTTCGGCTATTTTGACTTGAAAGAAGATGATCAACTGGTCATAAAGAATGCTTACGGGTTGCTGAAAAGTGATGGCTGGTATGTGCTTGACCTTCTTAACCCTCTCCATCTTGCAACAAATTTGGTTCCTTACTCCCGACGAAGCGCAGGCGAGCTTTCAGTTATTGAGGAACGTTCGTTTAATGGCGACAGAATTACCAAAAGCATCAGCATTACTTCCCCTTTCGGCGAAACAGTCACCTTCAATGAATCAGTTCGGCTTTATAGTGAGGAGGAGATTCGGGCTATGCTTCAGAACGAGGGTTTTTCTGTGGAAAGTATTGTCGGAAACTACCATGGTGAACCATTCACATCAAATGACTCACCACGAATGATGATTTTCAGTCGCAAAGGATAAAAATAATCAGTTAAGCATGTTGCGGTCGCGGTACCACTCGTAGGCATTCCTTATACTGTGTTCATGTGATTCGTACTGCATGTTCAGTTCACGAATAGCCTTGGACGAATCAAAATAGAGAAAATGGGAGGCAACTCTAAACATTGACATGTTGAAAAGTTTCGATATCCGGTTCTTGTTCTTATAGAGATCGAGTGCCGATTTCAGTATTCTTGCGGACCAGAATGGAAGAGGGAAATTAACTTTTGGCGCCCCCGTAATGCGAGAAATCGTGTCAGCAAGCTGTTTGTAGGAGACATTTTCACCGCCAAGAATATAGCGTTCCCCGGTTTTTCCTTTTTCCATGGCAGTTATAATGGTATCTGCAACAATCTCAACATCGACAACACAGATTCCGCCAAGGGGATAAAAAGGAAGCCTTTTATTATAGATATCCTTGATGATCCGTCCTGCATTGAAATTTATGTCGCCAGCACCAAACACAAACGCAGGGTTGACGATAACACAGTCCAGCCCCTTTTTTATTGCTTTAGCAACCTCAATTTCTGAGAGGTGTTTCGTTCTGGCATATTCAAGGCTGATCGCATGGAAATTCCATATAACGGATTCGTCGACCGGTTTTTTATCGAAGGCAATTCCTACAGCAGTTATTGAACTAACGTGTACAACTCTTTTAACACCAGCGGCGGAGGCGGCCTCTAAAATATTTCGGGTACCATCAACATTGATTTTATAGAGCAGGGCGTTTTTTTTATCCCCCATATAGGTAAGGCCGGCAGAGTGGTAGACCAGATCAATCCCCTGGAGGGCTGAATCAAGTGAAGTCCTGTCGGTAATATCCCCGTAAACAAGATGTACTTTATGCAGAACATCAGCAAGAGAGGTTAGATCCGAACTTTTACGAACAAGAATAAAGACTTCATCGTCAGTGGAAGCCAGCTTTTTCACAAGACTCGAACCAATAAAACCTGTTGCCCCTGTTACAAGGATTTTTTTATTCACCAGTATTATACTAATCAATTAACAATTCTTCATTTTTTCCGCTCTCAAAAAAGACCATCAGTGTTTACTGAAAAGCCAGTATAATATCATTGTCCAATGGCGGTCTCATCAACAACAATTTTCCCTGCTACTATCTTTTTACGAATATCCTCAAGTTGATTATGGTTATTAGTGCCGATCAATGATGCATTTTTTTCGTTGTAAACATAGTCCGTATAGCGGTCGTCAAGGCCAAAGACCGCAACGCCTCCCCCCTTGAAACTGCCATTCAGCACATTTTCCACAGTTTTCAGAACAGCCCTGTCGACGGCCTTGGTCATACTTGACAGCACAAATCCAGGCGCTTCGGACTCCTGATCCCGATCTGTGCAGATAACAAGAGCTTTCCTTTCCCTGGCTGCTTCAATAACACCAAGTCCACTTGCTCCGGCAGCCTCGTAGATAATATCCGCTCCCCTTCCATACTGTCCAAGTGCAAGTTCCCTGCCTTTGGCTGGATTTGCAAATGCAGAGCCAGTCATACCTATATAACCAGAAATCACTTTGATTTCTGGATTGATCGAGCGAACTCCCTTGATAAAACCGGTCTCAAATTTTTTGATGACGCTTGATTCCATTCCTCCGATAAAACCAACAGTTTTTGTTTTGGTCATCATTCCGGCCAAAGCCCCTGCAAGATAAGAGCCCTTCTTTTCTTCAAAAACAATTCCCTGGAGATTTTTAGGTATAATAATGTTCGGCTGGCTGATATAATCAATGCAGACAAATTTTTTATCAGGAAATTCCGATGCAATCCTTGTAATATCTTCACTGAAAAGCAGACC
>CAISRC010000056.1 GCA_903887845.1 uncultured Chlorobiaceae bacterium | reverse complement strand
TGAATATATTGAAGTGTTTTACAACAGGAAAAGGAAGCACTCAACATTAGGGTATAAATCGCCTGTTGAGTTTTTACGTTATAAACAACAACCAAAAGCTATGGCTTCTTAGGGTGTCCATTTTTTTGTTGCAAGTTCAGACACTACTGATAAAATATACCAAGATTAAATTGAGCCTCTGCATTTCCTTGCTGAGCCGCAAGCAAAAACCATTTTATGGCATCCGTGTAACTTTGCCTTACCCCTTGACCTTTTTCGTACATAACCCCAAGATTGCACTGCCCCCCTGCATTACCCTGCTGAGCTGCAAGACTATACCATTTTATAGCTTCATAATAATCCTGTTTGACACTATTTCCATTACAGTACATAACCCCGAGATTGCACTGAGCCCCCGCATTACCCTGCTGAGCCGCAATGCGATACCATTTTGCTGCTTCAGCATAGTTTTGTTTGACACCAGATCCGTCATAGTACATTATACCAAGAATTAACTGAGCTGCCGCATCCCCTTGCTCAGAGGCAAGACGAAACCATTTTGCTGCTTCAGCGTAATCCATTGTAACGCTATCTCCTTCATAATAAATGCTTCCCAGCATACATTGCGCTGAAACATCCCCTTGCTCTGCCGCAGAGTGGAGTTTCAAAATGTCTTCTTGCAACACCGCATTTGCCACTCCCGTAAACAAAAACAAGCACAAAAAACACAGAACTAATTTCCTTAACATCTGACAGAAAGATTTTTTTGTATTTCCCAGAAGTAATGGGTCAGTTTTAAAATCGGCTCTTTCAAGTGCCTTTAATTCCTGAAAGGATATAGAATGACTCTTAATTTCGCACCAAGCCTGATGAAACGCAGGAAGTGATAGATTATGTTGTATGCCTTTATTCCAGTTTTCCCAGACAACTATCCGAACTCTATTTTGTTGGCGTAAAAAAACCTGTTCATTCGATAGATCAATGTAATGAAAGAGATCATCAAAAGCATTCTGATACTCGTCCTCTGAAAGTGTAGCACCAAGCAGTGCTTTTGTCGGAAGTCTATTAACAAGGTCTCTGTACTCTTTGGCCATACTATCTTCAAACTTAAGCTGAGCAATATTTTGACTCATCCTTAGTTGGCTATAAGCAAACCCAATCCCGACAGTTGAAAATGCAGTGGCTACAGCAGTAATCCAGTCCGTTATTTCACTCATAACTTTTATATCTTAATCTCTAAGGGACTCAGTCATTATAAAAATACCGTTTTAGGTCTGATGCTTATATCCCACCACTGTAGGTCTTTTGATCGCATCAGTCTTTTTTCAAGATTCTTTTTTTCTTTACCGCAGCGCTTTATACCCTTTTGGTATACCGTATCGATGAGCATTGCTGTTGCCGATATTCCCCGCCAAGCAAAGTTGTTGGCACGATTGATAACCGTTGTCACACTCTCAAGGAGATAACCATTCCATGATTTTTCCAACCCAGCCCAGTAGCGTTCAATACTGTTATATTTGCTGTGGTAGGGTGGATAATAGATCAATCGAATGTCCAGTCTGGTCATATCAGCAAACGCGGTCATCCGGTGCAGAAATTGACTCCGACGCCCATTGCATTCCGGACCATTATCCATATTGATGACTAACTGTTTGAGGTCAGACAGTGAGGACTTCCGCTCTTTCCACCACAACTCAAGTCCATCAACCAGAAAGTCACTGGTCTTGTTGCTGCTACCAAAGAACAAGAATGATTTGCCGCTAACAGGTTCAAAAATACCGCCAAGAACCAACTTTTCCCGGGGTCGCATATCATGATCCCATGCTTCGACAGCCTTTGTTCCACGAGACTTTCCGCCTCGTGAATATTGCCCGACAAGTACTGTCGCTTTCGTATCAATACTCAATCGTAATGTTTCAGGATCCTCATGTGCCAACGTGTTTATTTTACAGACATTGTTGAAGATGGCATCTGTTTCTGCTGTTTTTTTTCAACCTTGGTTTTCTGAACCGTCCGTAATCGATACTTCTGCCGGTTCAAAATATTGGATATGGTTCGAACTGCAGGCAGTAATTCTTCAGGCCACCCTTCGGCAAGAAGCGCATTATAGACTGATTGCGCTGTCATGTTCGTATAGAGCAACGTTGTTCTTAAGCGTGGCTCCGCCTGACTATGGGGCTCCATTATTTTCCGAATGGATGCAAGCAACTCAGGATGCTTCTCTTCAGATTTTGGTTTGTGTCTTTCTGACAAATCGTTAACACAGACTATCCCACTTTCAAATTCCTTTATGCCTAATGCCACCGCTGAGCGACTCCAGCCAAATTCATTTTCGGCAACCCGTGGCTTACCGTCCAATATGGTCAGCACAACATCTCCCATTGCTTGGCGTCGTACTGGCCACGGAATTATTGTAACCAGTCGAGTAATCAGCCCTGCTATCTCAGGAGTTATGCCGTTGCGGTTCAGTACAGATGTCTTCATATGCAAGTTCTCCAGTTTTTACGTTGCAGTATGAAGATATTATAACGGGTAGATCAGTATTTTCCAAATCCCTAAGGGTTTAATGATCAGCACCTATGGCGACGTATGTTGGCCTTTTTCTAAAATCAGATTTCTTGGCTACTTGCAGTGGGACACTTTATTTAGCCCTTCCCTGACGATCCTTTTTATCGACATAACAGCATAAAAAAGTATTGATAATTGTCTGGTAGCCTTTGCCTTAACAATAGAAAAACTGCAACACATCAGCATCAATACGCATGTTGAGTACCTCTGTCGGCTGCTGTAAATTCACTGATACTGTTCAGTCAAACACCATCTCTGCTTGGCAAACTCTTTCTTCCCATAGTGCATGGTTTTTTGAGGCTTGTCAAACACTTCGCGGTTGACGTAGTCAATCACCTTGTCCCACTGGCCAGCTTCAACGGTTGCGGCAATAAAGTCGTTTTCGCGAATGGTCTCCTCAAACCGGTCAAAGAACATGCGGTCAATTTTCATCCCTTCAACGCCAATGACGGCCTCGGCCATGGTTGCCAGCAGATCTTCGCCGGTGTAGTCGTAGATGTTTCCTCTGTTTTGAGCGCCGCCGCCACCACCGCCCTCTTCGCCTGAACCGCCTCCTTTGGGAAGCTTGATCACCTCATCATAATCGTACTGCTCTTCAAAATATTCGCAGTTTGCAAAGAAGTCGAAGAGCTTGAATACCTTCTTGAGCGGCTCCGTGACCCCGGATTTCAGCGTTTCATCGAACAGTTGCTCACGGAAATCATGCCGGCGAGTGCCTCTGCCTTTGATCTGGATAAAATCGGTAGGAGAAAAAATGGGGCGGAAGAGGCCAATGTTGAGAATATCCGGGCAGTCGTAGCCGGTGGTCATCATGCCAACGGTGACGCAGACACGAGCCTTGCTTGTTTTGTAGGTGTCAAGAACGTTGGCGGAACCAAGAAGATTGTTGTTGGTAAAGTTGATGGTGAGCTGTTGTGCATCGGGAATTTGAGAGGTCACCTGCACGGCAAAGTCTGACTGATATTTGCCGGGAAACATCCGGTCGGCCATACTGTTGAGAATCTCTGCAAGTTTCAGGGCATGATGCTGACTGACTGCAAAAATGATAGATTTGCCAATCTCTCCACTGATTGGATCACGCAGGGCATTCTCAAGAAATATCTTGCAGAAGAGTTGATTGGTTGGCTGTGAGAAGAATCGTTTTTCAAATTGCCGCTGGCGGAATACTTCATCGCTGTTCTCACCATTATCCTCGGTAAACGTCACCGTATATCCTCGTTCCGAGAGCAACGCTGTGGTAATTACCGAACGAGCATCAACCACAATCGGATTAATCAGATAGCCCTCATTCACACCATCAAGCAGTGAGTAGCGGTAGGTTGGCTGACTGTTTTCGCAGCCGAAGGTGCGGTAGGTGTCGAGCAGCAGACGACGCTCGGCTTCTCGCGGATCTTTTGCTTCGCTTTTGGCGCCCTCAAACCGTTTGAGGTAGTCGCGTGGCGTGGCAGTCAGGCCAAGTTTATAGCCGATAAAGTAGTCGAAAACAGCACGGGCGTTGCCACCGATGGAGCGATGGGCTTCGTCGGAGATGACCAGATCGAAGTCGGTCGGCGAAAAGAGACGCCGGTACTTGTTGTTGAAAAGCAGCGACTGCACGGTGGTGACCACAATTTCAGCCCGTCGCCAGTCGTCACGATTCTCTTTGTAGATAACCGTTTTATAATCGTTGGCAAGCGCGGCCTGGAATGATTTCCTTGCCTGATCTTCAAGTTCAAGGCGGTCAACAAGAAAGAGAATTCGCCGTGCGTTGCCTGTTCTGAGAAAGAGCTTGATCAATGCTGCGGCCACAAGGGTTTTGCCGGTACCGGTTGCCATCTCAAACAGAAAACGATCTTTGCCCTCTTTGACGGCTTGCTGCAGGGCTACAATAGCCTGCAACTGGTAGGGGCGCAGAAAACGGAGCTTGTTGGCCTTGATGTAGTCGGGGCGCTCGGCTTCATTCAGCCAACCCGCTTCGGCGGCATAGTTCGGACGCTGGGTCAGAGCAATATAGTCAGCACCGACCTGCTCATTGATGAGGGCTCGGGGATCACTGGTCACCTTCTGGTAGCCAGTGACTGAGTCCGGAGTAGGGAAAGAGGTTATCAGGGATGGATTGCCCCGTTCGAGATCCCAGAAGTAATGGAGGTTACCGTTTGAGAGAATGATAAAGCGGCAGTTCTGTGAGCGGGCATACTTCCGGGCCTGCTCTTTGCCAACCAGTGGATTGTTGGCCTCTGATTTTGCTTCGAGAACGATAAAGGGAAAGCCTTTGTCGTTGAGGAGCAGAAAGTCGATAAACCCTTTGGTTACTTTTTCATAGTTCTCACCAAGGGTATCAAGATCCTGCGTTGTTATGGCAACCTTCGCCTCAAGCTGGATGTTTGCAGGGCGCTTCCCCTCCGCAAAGAATCGCCAACCGGCCTCTTCGAGCAGCTTGTTGATTTTGATGCGGGCTGTGGCTTCCTTGTGTTGCATTAGTGTATTCGTGGTACCATGAACAGAGAAATGCTTGCAGAGAATATAGCTAACTGTTTTAAATAGTTGCAGGTATTAACAATTCTCTCAGATGCTACCAACATGCCGCCCCTATGGAGATTGAAAAAGCTCAGAGCGTCTTAAAAGGCTCCTCATCTTCTTGTGAGGGCCATTCGGAGAGTGTTATCGGGGTCGCTTCAGGCAACGGATTTTAAAGAACGTTAAGGAAGCGACCCGTGAATCAACTTATACTGAATACATGCTTCAAACTTATTATATGTCATATATGTTTAGAATATACTGTAGACATTCAGAATGTGGTTGATAAGGCACATCTTCTAATATAAATCCATCATTTCTGAAGGTGATGGATATAGAGCATCTTATGCGGATTCCGCCTGTTGGTACTATATTTTAAAAGATAGAGAGTACCTACTCTCGGCTTTTTTTCCCAAATCTAATGTTACTGGCAATGCGGAAAAATAAGGATGTACTTTCAGTTTTTATTACAGGTGATGTTACGATTGACTGGAATATCGCACATGTCTCGTGTGGATCGCATGAACAAGCTGACTGGATTGGAGAAGATATTTGCAGAATGAGCTGGCAATATGGCAGCATGGTTCTTCTTGCCGACCTGATTAAGGCCATGAAGACTCAGCTACATGAAGAGCTGGATTTTTCAATAGAGGTTACGAGTACTCACACAGCCTCACAAGAGCCGATTGATCCATACGACCCGCACTACTACCACAGCTACTCTGTCTGGGCTCCTTACCGCGACAAGGAAGCTCCCAATACTGTCATCTGGCGTGTAGAGCGGTTTCTTGGTCTTGATCGGTCATCCAAAATAGCCACGGAACACAATGGTGTTGACAATATTCCCGCCAGTTCCAAAAATGCGGATATTATTGTTATCGATGATAGCAATCTTGGGTTCAGAGATCACCCTGCTCATTGGCCACAGGCGATACGTCATCCTCTAAAGGATAAAAAAGCTCCCTGGGTTATTGTTAAGATGTCCGGTCCTGTCGCTGAGGGGGCCTTATGGGAGCATCTTGTGTCAAAATTTTCGGATCGCCTGATTGTTGTTTTATCAATTAACGATTTGCGGCAGTCGGCCATTCAGGTGAGCGCTCAAATTTCATGGGAAAAAACAGCCCAGGAACTTATCTGGGAACTGACTCACAATCCCATGATCAACACTTTAACGCATTCAGCATATAGTGTTGTTTCATTTGGCCCGACTGGAGCAGTTCTTCTGCCGGGACATAAAAAGAGTGATGAAGTACCTCAACTTCTGTTTGATCCATTTTATATGGAACGTGAATGGCCAGCAGGAAAGGGGAAAATTATCGGCAAAACGTCGGTATTGTTAGCTGGCATTGTTCGTGAAATTATCATCAATACTGAAAATCCTGATCTTACCAAAGGAATTCAGTCCGGCGTTACAGCAATGCGTTATCTCCATAAAATCGGATATGAGAAAGATACTGACTCTTCGCCCCGATTGCGCTTTCCCATTGAAGGTGTCATTACCTCGTTGAAAAGTCTGGAGAAGCCACTGGCAAGTGCTGATTTCCCAATATTTGATATAGAAAACAAATCACAGCCCTCTTCCTGGACAATCCTCAGTGATCGATACCATGATGACCTTGAAGATTTGAGTCAGCGAATTGTTCTTGAAGGCGCCAAAGCTGCATTGAACAATGTTCCAATTGGTGAGTTCGGGGAGCTGGTTACGGTGGATCGTCAGGAGATTGAGTCACTGAGAAGTATTCATAGTCTGATTGCAGAATATTGCAATCAGCAGGAAGAGCGGCCTGTTTCAATAGCAGTATTTGGCCCTCCAGGGTCAGGCAAATCATTTGCCGTCAAGCAAATTGCCAAGGTTGCCAGTCCTGATAAAAAAATTGCCGAGAAAACACTTACATTTAATCTTTCTCAGTTCAAAGGTCCGGCTGACCTCATCGATGCTTTTCATCAGATCCGAGATATAGCCTTATCAGGTAAAATTCCCTTGGCGTTTTGGGATGAATTTGATTCATCGCTCGACGGTAAACCCTTGGGCTGGCTGCGTTTTTTTCTTGCTCCAATGCAGGATGGCGAGTTTCAGCAAGGACAGTTGACCCATCCTATCGGGAAAGCTATTTTTGTTTTTGCAGGTGGGACCTCCTCCAGTCTCGATTCCTTTACGAAATCAAAAAAACAACACCAGTTTATCGAAGCAAAAGCCCCCGACTTTCTAAGCCGTTTGAAAGGGTTTCTCAACGTGCTTGGGCCGAATCCGCAACTTTCTGAGGAACGCGATGATCCATATTTTATAGTACGACGTGCACTGCTTCTGCGATCACTGTTCGAGCGGTTGACCCCTCAATTGTTTGATGAAAACCATAAACTCCGAATCGATACCGGAATTATGCGCGCATTTCTCCGGGTTGATTCCTATCGACATGGTTCCCGTTCGATGGAGGCAATTGTTGCTATGAGCAGGCTTGGAAACGCAACACATTTCAATCGATCCTACCTGCCTCCTGAAGAACAGCTCAGACTGCATGTTGATCCTCACTCTTTTGTGGCACTTGTTCATCATCTTGAACTCAGGGAACAACTTCTCGAAAAATTAGCCCGCCTTAACCATAAATTGTTTCATAACAATCTTAAACGCCAAGGCTATGTTTGGGGAAAGGTAACCGATGAAGATGCAGATCCAAAAACGCACAGCTCCCTTGTCAGCTTTAATGCCCTGTCACCCCATGAACGTGAAGAGAATCGTGCGGCTGTCCGCGATATTCCCAATAAACTTGCAACGTTTGGATACGCCATAGTTCCAATGCGTAACAATGAACAAGCGGTGGAATTCCCGATTCCGGAGCTGAAGGAAATGGCTAAACTTGAACACGAGAGGTGGATGGATGCCAAACTGAAAGATGGGTGGAAATATTCTCCTCACACGAACAAAGAGAAAAAGCTCCATGCTCTTCTCGTCGATTGGGAAAGACTGTCGAAAGAGGAAAAAGATAAAGACAGCTCTCTGGTGTCAGAAAGTATTCCTCGTTTATTGAAGGAGGCCGGTTATACAATAGTAAAGCTCTCCCATACGTGAAAAGCATGCTTCGCTCAGTTCGAATTGTTGGTCTTTCGCAGGGCGATTGGTTTTGGAGGGTTATACTAAACAGCTATCGGCTGGACGTCGGAGTATTTTTCTACTGCGGTTGAGGTTTTTCGTGGAGAGCATGCAAAACCGGGGGAGACTAAGCAAAAGTCGCACTCTTGCACAAGAAGATTACCAACAACTTCAAACAAAATAACGATTTAATGAGATGGCAACCTTCGTCTCAAGCTGGATGTTTGCCAGGAGCTTCCCCTCTGCAAAGACTCGCCAACCGGCCTCTTCAAGCAGCTTGTTGATTTTGATGCTGGCAGTTGCTTCTTTGTGTTGTATTGGCTTTTTGTCTCGTGGTTGGGAGGCCACTTCAATCGTTGAAACCTTCTTCCATTTTCAGTGGAGTCTATTCTGATCTCACCCAATTCTCAATCTGTAAAGCAGGTACTCTGATAAACTCTTTGACAGTGTTGGTGACCATAATCAGCCCTTCACTGCGGGCATGAGCGGCAATATGAACATCATTGACACCGATTTGCTGACCCGTTTTTGCAAGAAATGCGCGTATGGCACCATAATGCTGTGATGCTTTTGCTCCATAAGGCAAAACCTCCAGCCTGCTGCAGAAATCTTCAACTATTGAGAGGTTTGCGCTCACGTTGTTGCTCTTTTCCGCGCCATAATACAATTCAGACAACGTGATGGATGAAATGGCCATTCGTTCTGCATTTTCGTTGAAAACGTCTAATACCTCGACTGGACGACGCTTCAAGGTATAGATTACGATATTGGTATCAAGAAGATAGCGCAGCATTACAAAGCCTCCCGCTCTTGCTGCCCCTGTTCGTCACGCTCTTCCATAAAATCATCCGTAACCTTTTGCGGCCCAAGAAAAAAACTGTCCCAAGTCTGCCCGATAGGCGCAATTATGCGCTCATTACCATTTACCCGAATGCTTACTTTTTTAACACTCTCCGGCAAACGGGCATCAACAGGCAATCTGACTGCTTGAGATCGATTATTGGTAAATACAGTGCTGATAGTCATTATTTTCTCTTGAAAGTATGGATATATTATCAGTATATAGCAAATAATTACCAAGCAAGCAATCTCCCTTGACTCGTAAATCCGCGCTTCCGAACAAAAGCAACAAACAAGTGGCTTAAATATTTGCTGAGTAGGTTGTTGTTTTTTTATGCCGAAAAAAAAGGAGATTCAAAAATCGCAAAAAGGCGCTTAACAAAAGTGTCAAGCACCTTCAAGCTGTTGTCCATTCTTGCTCAGGAAAGCCGATGCTTATCTGGCAAAACGATGATGTCTCTTATGGTGGTGCCCTGCTCTTTTAGCAAAACCCCTTCTGCTGTCTCTCTTTTTAAAGCCTCTTTTTCTAAAAGACCTTTCTCTTGGGGCACGAACTTCAGCTCTTGCTGAAACTCCTACAGACGGATTTGAACCTGCCGGTCTGTCTGCAGCAAAAGAAAGTCCTCCGAAAACTCCGCTCATGGCGAATGAAATAAGAAGACCGACGATTATATTTTTTTTCATGTTTACAATCTTATTGTTTGTTAATAAATTGAAGCACTTCGATATACCTCCTTCATATTAATACGAGTAAAACCCGCAATTCTTTCAAAAAAAGTCACATAACAAGAAAAAGACGACCACGGAACATGCCATGATCGCCTTTTGTGTCGGGACATCGGAACTGAAACCTCTGATCAAAGTTAAGGATATGCTGCTACGCCATAAAGACAACGTCTTCAACTATTCTCTTTATGACCAGTGAGATACCAAATTTAACCGAAAAAGCTCTGTATACGTTTTTAACGGTTCTGTGCGGTGTAGAATATTGACAGTACAGTAATTGTCCTGTTATCCGAAGTGTAGATAACATAGTACGGTATATCAGAGAAGTATAGCTCTCTGGTATCCGTTATTTTACCGGGCTTCGCACTCTTGGGGTATGCGGGCAACTGCCTGGTGATCTTATTCAAAAGAGTGATGATAGCTCTTTTGCTAGTCTGGTCTATATAGGACTCTATCTCACGAATAGAACTTTTTGCCTCTTTAGTCAGGACAATTTTCAAGTTCTGCCTCCAATTCAGCAATAACATCTTCAATAGGAGTTACTATCCCGGCCTTCATATCTTCCAATCCTCTCAGAATGCTTTGAATCTGCCACTCGTTATAGTCCAGATAAGCTGAAACAGCCTCCTCCAGGACAAAAGTTTTCGTCCGCCTGGTCGCTATAGCAAGAGCCTCAAGGCGATCATTGATCTCTTTTGGAATCTTGAAGGTGACTTGTTGCCGTTTTGTTTTGGTCGTCATGATGTACCTTCCGTTGAATGAAATCGTAATTCGATGCACTTCGTTGATATACGCCTTTCGCACGAATTTCCCATACCTTCGCATTACGATTTGATCTTGTTCTCTCTGCTGTTGAGTTTCACGAAAAATCAAAAGTGTAACAGTAGCTGGACAACAAACCAATGGGATGAAATCTGCCGCGAAGGAAAAGGATCCCGTCAAATTATCTGGTTACGTTAATTTTTCTGCTGTAAGAGAAAGCCTGAAAGCAAATTTCAATGCTAAACTCTCTTCAGAGTTGATAAAGGAAAAAGACAACAGCCCTTTCAGTGTAATCGGTGGCGCGTTTGTTTCTGTTATCGTTGATCATATGGTTGATCAACTTGTTACGCCGGAAGGGTTGTTTACTATGATGAATGGAGAAAACCCTCATCCGACGGAACAAAGCGAACCTCCAGCTTCTTCTGGAGCCAGCGATGATGTGGAAACATCAATGTCATACGAGAATTTTGACAGGTTTGTTGTGAGCGTAAAAAAGAAAAATGAAAATAAGAACCCATTGTTTAGTCTTTACCCGTGACGGCCTATTCTCTTGGAAGCTTTCAGCACTACGGTTTGTATTTTAAACGCCAATACCCCGTCAGTTGGCGGGGCTTGGTGGGTGGATTACGAAAATGGCTTTGGTCAATGCTTGTTTTATTGTATTCAAAAGGATACGTTGTAGCTTATGAATACTTTTCTACAAACACCCGATTTTAGTTCATGGCTATCGAACCTCAAAGATAGAACCGCCAAATATCGAATCTTGGCTCGGCTAAAAAACGCCATGTTTGGAAACTTTGGCAACTGCGCCCCTGTCGGTGAAGGGGTTTCAGAGATGAAGATTGATGTCGGCCCCGGTTATCGAGTGTACTACACCAGAATAGGGGATACGACTTACTTTCTGTTGGCTGGCGGAGATAAGTCAACACAATCAAAAGATATTCTCCAGGCAAAAAGACTTTCTAAAGAACTTAAGGAGAATAAGTAATGAAAACGACATGCACCCCTTTTGATATAGCCGATTATCTCGACAACGAAGAAGTTATCGAAGGCTATCTTTCTGCTGCAGCAGAGTCCGAGAATCCTGATGTATTTATTTCCGCTATAGGAGATGTCGCAAAGGCTCGCGGAATGACTCAAATAGCAAAAGAAACAGGACTGGGACGCGAAAGCCTCTATAAGGCGTTAAGATTAGGATCACACCCACGGTTTGAAACGATCAAAAACGTTCTTCACGCACTCGGAGTGAAGATTGTCGTGAAATCGAACAAAGCTTGAATTACGGCTTACAGTTACATTGTAGCTACACTATCGAAGAGAAAAATCAGGAATGCACGGAAAATCCCTTGATGCATCAACCTTACGTGCTGATAATGGTACAATTTGCTTTGGCATGGGTAGAGTTTTTTGCTCTTTCAACGCCACTACGGGCAACTACTCCCCAAAGTATACTAAAAACGCGCGGATTAAAACAAACAATAAAGAACAACAACGCACAAAGGAAAAGCAAAAACCCTTGATTTCTCAAGGGCTTACGGACAATATAGGACAATATAGAACACCTCTCTTGTCGGGGTGGCGGGACTCGAACCCACGACCTCTGCGTCCCGAACGCAGCACTCTACCAACTGAGCCACACCCCGAAATCTTCTCTCTTTCGTGCCCTTGGGCAGACTTGAACTGCCGGCCTTTAGTTTCGGAAACTACTGC
>CAISRC010000055.1 GCA_903887845.1 uncultured Chlorobiaceae bacterium | reverse complement strand
TTCGGGGCTGCCGGGAACTGTAGCTGAGGCTGCGGGGGCTTCCACCCTGCTCAATGTCTCTTATGACCCCACACGGGAGCTCTATCAGAGCGAAAATGCCGCTTTTATTCAGTACTGGCAAAAGAAAACCGGTCAGACCGTAAAAATCGACCAGTCACACGGAGGATCGGGAAAACAAGCGCGTGCGGTCATTGATGGTCTGGAAGCTGATGTGGTAACACTGGCACTTGCTTATGACATTGACGCAATCTCCGACAGCAAACTCCTGCCCGGCAACTGGCAGACAAGGCTCGCCAATAACAGCACACCCTACACCTCAACAATCGTCTTTGTGGTGAGAAAAGGCAATCCGAAGCAGATCAAGAGCTGGGATGATCTGGCCAGAACTGGTGTTTCAGTCATTACTCCAAATCCAAAAACTTCCGGGGGCGCCCGCTGGAACTATCTCGCTGCATGGGGCTACAAACAGAAACAGACCGGATCTGCAGAAAAGGCCAAAGCTTTTATCAAAGCAATCTACAAGAATGTTCCTGTTCTTGATACCGGCGCCCGTGGCTCAACGCTTACCTTCGCACAGCGAGGCTTGGGCGACGTGCTCCTTGCGTGGGAAAATGAGGCTCACCTGATTCTCAAGGAGTTCGGATCAGACAAATTTGAAATCATCTCTCCCGCAGTAAGCATTCTTGCAGAACCACCCGTCGCCATCGTCGATAAAAACGTGGATAAACACGGCACCCGCAAACTTGCTGAAGCCTATCTGAACTTCCTGTACACTCCACAAGCCCAGAATATCATTGCCCAGAACTCGTATCGCCCACGCAATGCTGCGGCACTGAAGAAATATGCCGGTAACTTCCCGAAAATCAAGCTTTTTACCCTCAAAGAAGTGTTCGGAAACTGGCGTACAGCCCAGAAAACCCACTTTAACGACGGCGGCGTTTTTGACCAGATCTACCTTCCCTGAACCAAAACCACTGGATGAGCAGAGAAAAGAAATACTCTCTGCTCATTCACATCAAGAAAAACAGAAATAATGGGATTATTTTCGATAAGACGACGCAACATTCTTCCTGGTTTTGGTTTGTCGATGGGATACACTGTATTCTATCTCTCGGCAATTGTGATTGTGCCGCTGAGCATGATATTCTTCAACACCGTTCCAATGGGATGGGATCCATTTGTTCATGCAGTGACTGCTCCCCGCGTTCTTGCCTCTTACAAACTGAGTTTTTCAACAGCGTTCTTTGCTGCCGTTTTCGATGCGGTGGCCGGACTGCTGACCGCATGGGTTCTGGTGCGCTACCGTTTCCCCGGTAAACAGTTTCTTGACGCTCTTGTCGATCTTCCGTTTGCACTGCCTACCGCCGTTGCCGGTATCTGTTTTGCTACCCTTTACTCTCCTGTTGGATGGCTCGGTGCAACGTTAACCAGATGGAACATTGAGATCATCAACTCGGCGACAGGCATTGTTGTCGCCCTTGTCTTTATCGGCTTTCCCTTTGTTGTCCGTACCATTCAGCCTGTTCTGGAGGAGGTAGAACAGGAAATTGAAGAGGCTGCGCATTGTCTTGGCGCAACCCGTTGGCAGACCTTCAGAAGAATCCTGCTGCCTCATCTCTTTCCCGCACTGCTCACCGGCTCGACCCTGGCTTTTGCAAGAGGTATAGGCGAGTATGGCTCGGTCATCTTCATTGCAGGAAACCTCCCCATGAAAACTGAAATCGCTCCCCTGATGATTATGTCGAAACTTGATCAGTTCGACTATGCAGGGGCTTCGGCTGTCGCATTGGTGCTTTTGCTTATCTCTTTTTCCATGCTCCTGTTGCTAAACGCCATTCAGGAGTGGCAACAGAAAGAATACCGTTAATCGATTATGCTGAAACAACCAACACCAGAAACTGCGCCAATTGTTAAAAAAAGAGTGTCGGATCCTCTACCGATACAGATGCTGCTGATTGGAGTGATGCTGCTCTTTTTTATTGGATTCATCTTTCTCCCTCTTGGGCTTGTTTTTGCACAGGCTTTCCAGAAAGGATGGGCATTCTATCTGGAATCTATCACCGAGTCTTATGCACTTGAGGCAGTGAAGCTGACGCTGACAACGGTAGCTATTGTTGTGCCGCTGAATGCTTTTTTCGGTGTAACTGCGGCATGGGCCATTACCAAATTCAATTTCGCAGGAAAAGCAGCATTAAAAACGCTGCTGGATCTTCCGTTTGCCGTCTCTCCGGTTATCGCCGGGCTTATCTTTGTACTGCTTGTCGGAAGCCGTACCCCTTTCGGGAGCTGGCTTGGAGAACATGGGATCAAAATAATTTTTTCAACTCCAGGGATTGTCATTGCCACGCTCTTTGTCACCTTTCCCTTTGTTGTCCGTGAACTGATTCCGTTGATGGAGGCACAGGGAAGAGATGAGGAGGAGGCTGCGCTGACGCTTGGCGCAAAAGGGTGGCAGATTTTCGCGAAAATCACTCTTCCAAATATCAGTTGGGGCCTCTTGTACGGCATGATCCTCTGCGGCGCACGCTCTATCGGTGAATTCGGCGCAGTCTCCGTCGTCTCCGGCCATATCCGTGGCCAGACAAACACCATTCCGCTGCATGTTGAAATTCTCTACAGTGAGTACAATTTTGCGGCATCTTTCGCTGTGGCCTCAATCCTTGTCTTCCTGGCCTTACTCACCGTAACACTTAAAGTGGCATTGGAAAAACAATTTCAGAAAAACAGCTTTCACCATTAGGAACCGACATGGGCATAGAACTTCAAAACATTACCAAAAAATTTTCCGGCTACACCGCGCTCGACAATATCAGTCTGAACGTCGCTTCGGGCGAGCTTGTTGCGCTGCTCGGACCTTCAGGCTGCGGCAAAACCACCCTGTTACGCATTATTGCAGGCCTTGAGCTGCCGGATGTCGGAAAAATCATACTGGAAAATAAAGACACAACAAACCTGCCTCCCAGGGAAAAAAATGTCGGGTTTGTCTTTCAGCATTACGCACTGTTCCGCCGTCTGACCGTTTTTGACAACGTTGCGTTCGGTCTTAAGGTACTCCCAAGAAAGGATCGTCCTAACCGTAAAGAAATAGGTGACCGAGTGGAGCATCTCCTGAAACTGGTGCAGATGGACTGGGCAATCAAGCGTTACCCATCCCAGCTTTCAGGTGGGCAGCGTCAGCGTGTCGCCCTTGCAAGAGCTCTGGCAGTAAATCCTAAGGTACTCCTGCTTGATGAACCCTTCTCAGCCCTCGATGCCAAAGTGCGGCAGGAGCTGCGCCGCTGGCTCAGAAAGCTTCATGATGAAATTCACGTCACCAGTATTTTTGTCACTCATGACCAGGAAGAGGCCCTTGAACTGGCAGATCGGATTGTGGTCATCAACAAAGGGCGAATTGAACAACAGGGAACACCCCAGGAGGTCTATGATCATCCAAAAAATGCTTTTGTCTACAATTTTCTCGGCAATGTCAACGTCTTTCACGGGCGGATCAAAAACGGAAAGGTAACGCTTGGCTCGCACCACGTCGATGCACCTGATGAGCTGAAACATGCCGAAGAAAAAGCAAGTCAGGCATTTGTCCGGCCACATGAAATCGGGATCAGCAGAATACGTAGCAGTGAAACCGACCTTACAGGGACTATCCAAGAGGTGCGGCTCATGGGCGGACAGATTGGCCTGAACCTTGCCTGTGAAGGATTTGATCACCCGATTGACGCCGAAATACCGAGAGATCTTTATATCAATCTCGAGCTTGCCAAGGGTGATACGGTGTTTGTTTCTCTGAACCGTGTCAAGGTGTTTACGGGTGATTATGTGATTTAATAAATAGTAAACAATGCCTCCCGAGCGATCGGGAGGCATTGTTTACTATTTATTAAAAATGTTATATCTGATAGTCGCTGATGATATCCTTGATCTTCAGCAAGCCTGCCACCAAACTCACTGCCTCAGCAACAGCCTCACCGTTCAAAACCTGCAAATCCGGCTGATATCGTGAAAAGCCGTTCTCACCCATATTGACCACCAGAATATCATTCGGCTCATTAAGCTGTTTCAGTGTCTCAATATCGTAGTCGTCAGCATCGTCAATGGTGGTGATAAAAATCAGCCCGGCATCGGTGAGAATACGGGCAAGCTCTCCGATTCTTCTCAGCCGCTCTCCGGCGCTGTCTGCCCTCAAACCGAGATCGGCATCAAGCCCGCGATCAATGGTTGCCACTCCGAGATAATAAACGTTCATGCCATTGTGAAACAACCCTTGCTCAAGCGCTTTGGCCACCACCCGTTTACCAGTGCCCGGCGCTCCGGTAAAGACGATAAATTTTGCCCGGTGGTGATTCGCCACTGCCCGCTGTTCGGCACGGACAAGACCAGCCTCCCAGTTATGTTCACGATCCCTGATATGTTTCTGCAAGAGAGTCTCTCCTGCGGAAAGATTCTCAACCACAGCACCACCACCGGCAATTTCAAAGTTATCGACAATAACAAACCGTCCTGTGGTTTCACTGGCAGCAGTGGTATCAAAAGCAATCGGGCGCGAGGTTTCAAGAATGCACTCACCGACATCACGGCAGTCAATCTGCTGTTTACTTTTACTGTACGTCAGATCTGAGGCATCAAGCGTATTGCAAATTTCCGCCAGTTTCACTGTTGCGCGGGCTGAACCAAGCTTCAACTTGTACTCCTTGTTGCGAATCATCGGTGCCCGGCCAACCCAGAAAATATTCACTCTGAAACGAGTGCCAACTTCCGGCTGAGGTTCGGCAGGCTTCACCATCAGTTCGCCTGGGCGTATATAAATCTGCGTCGTCAGCGTAAAGCCTGACGGTTCTCCAGAAGTTGCACGCTCTTTCGGAGGGGTGTTGAACGACTCGACCGACTGAATCACCGATGTTTTTCCAGAAGGGAGGAAAAGCACCTCATCACCGACCTTCACCGATCCGGCGGCAACCGTGCCCGCAATAATTCTTCGGTCGTCATTGCTGCGGGTAAACTTGTAGATATCCTGAACAGGAAAACGGAACGGCTTCTCCTGAAGCTCTTTTTCGCTGATGAACTGGTCGAGCTGCTCAAGAACCGTAAATCCCTTGTACCATGGCATCCGTTCAGAAAGGGAGGCAATATTGTCCCCCTCGCGGGCGCTGACAGGTATAAAGCTGACCGGCGTCACGTTGATCCGGGCAAGAAAGGCGGTGTAGTCGACCTTCAGCTTTTCAAAAACATCCTCGCTGAAGTCGACAAGATCCATCTTGTTGGCCAGCACCGTCACTTGCTTGACACCAAGCATTGCAACCATCTGGCCATGCCGCTTTGAGTTCTCCTTGATACCCTCATCAGCGTCAATCACCAGCAGCGCTGACTCGGCACGCGATGCTCCGGTAATCATATTTTTCAGGAACTCGATATGACCGGGCGCATCGATAATAATGTAGTCGCGAGCGGCGGTCTTAAAAAAGCAGCGGGCCATATCGATGGTGATACCCTGCGCCTGCTCATCCTTGAGCGCATCGAGCAGAAACGCATACTCAAAAGGCTTTGCATTCCTTCGGCAACTCTCCCTGACCGCCTCAAGCTTGCCCTGCGGTAACGATCCTGTATCAGCAAGCAGCCTGCCAATCACCGTGCTTTTACCATGATCAACATGACCAACTATAACAATATTCATTTGCGCCCGTCCACTACTCATATCAATCCACAAAAAAATGTTAATTCCCCACTTCCATTATCAACTGATAACTGTCAATTCTACATATACCCGTCGCGCCGAAGCGTCTCAAGTCCCCCATCTTCACTGTCCTGTGCGCGCCCTGATCGCTCAGCAATGTCCGAAAACTTGCCGCTTTTGAGTTCCTCAATTATCTCCAGAACCGTTTGCGCATCCGACGTGACCGGATTGGTACAGGGATAACAGCCAAGGGAACGATAGCGAATGCCTGCGCCCAGATTAAAGTAGAGCGAGACAACCGGAATCTTCTCCCGTTCGATATACTCCCAGATGTTCTGCTCGGTCCAGTCCAACAGGGGGTGAATGCGTACATGGGTTCCGGGGGCAAAATCGGTCTTGAACTGGTTCCAGAACTCGGGAGGCTGGTCACCAACATCCCAGACGTTGTCTTTGTCGCGGGGTGAAAAATATCGCTCTTTTGAGCGGCTCCCCTCTTCATCAGCCCGGACACCAACAATAACTCCCGTGTAGGGATCTCGCCCTTCATCCACAACATAGGTGCGCTGCTCGTGATCCATCCTGTAGCGAGGCCATTCACCCGAAAGAGTATTTTTCAACGCTTCACTTTTAAGATATTTGCAGCAGGTGATGCGATCGGTGTTGCCATCCGGAAACGTGAGCTTTCCTGCCAGCGCTTCTGTGTTCTGACCATAGATCATGTTCAGGTTCCACTCAAGGGCAAAGCGGTCACGATACTCAATCATCTCAGGAATCTTGAAGTGGGTATCAATATGGACCAACGGAATGGGAACGTGTCCGAAAAAAGCTTTCCGGGCAAGCCAGAGCATCACGGTACTATCCTTGCCGATCGACCAGAGCATGCAGAGGCTTTTAAATTCACGGTAGGCTTCGCGAAGAATGTAAACGCTCTGTGCCTCAAGTTTGTCAAGATGATCCATACTTGTCTTTTCGTCAATAAATTACAATGGTTTTCGATGCAGACCGCACTCTTTGTGTTCCGGAATTTCCCACCACCAGCGTCCCGCGCGAATATCCTCTCCAGGCTTGATCGCTCTCGTACAAGGAGCACACCCGATGCTGGGGTATCCTTGATCATGCAGGGCATTAACGGGGACGTTGTGTTTTTGGATATATTCCCAGAGCATTGTTTCCGTAACCTCAGCAAGTGGATTGACTTTATAGAGTCCAAACGACTCATCCCACTCCACCGGGGCTATGGCGGTTCTGGTCACTGACTGCTCACGTCGTAACCCGCATATCCACCCCTTCAGTGTTGAAAGCTTCTTTGCAAGCGGCTGCACTTTCCGGATTTTGCAGCACTTCCGACGAAGTTCAACACTCTCATAAAAGAGGTTTGCACCATAACGTGTCAGCATGGCTTCCACCCCGGATGTTTCCGGAAAAAGCACCTCTACCGAAATCCCATACCGCTTTCGAGTGGCATCAAGGAGATCGTAGGTCTCCTGCGGGAACCTTCCGGTATCAAGGGTAAAGACCGGTATCGGCAACTTCTTCTTCTCCAGCATATCGGTAATCACCTGATCCTCCGCCCCAAAACTTGAGGCAAAGGCACACTCTCCTGCTTTAAAAAAAGCCGCAGCCCAACACAAAATCTCTTCCGGTGATTTACCGGAGAGATCGTTACTCAATTTTCTGACATCCTCCCTGTTCATGAATGTTCTGGTCTTGTATTCAAATTAAATATTGCCTGTCGTGCAATTTCAAGTGTTACCAAGAATTTCAGCTTGGATGGTTTCAATCCCGATACGGTCAATCGTATGCCCGAAACGCTCTTTTTTCTTGCCATGTTTCCTGTAACAGGTCAATGCTTTCTGGATCAGATCGTAAAGCTCCCCTTCACTCTCGACCAGCTTCTTGAGTACGGTAGCAAAACGAGGTATTTTGCCCATCGTACCGCCAATAAAGAGCGTGTATCCCTGCCTGCCGATAACCCAGGCTTCTCCCGGGCAGTGCTGGGTACACACACTACAGTTGATGCAGCTCTCCTGATCAATAGTATAACGGTATGCCCTTGTGCCATTACTGCCACTCTCCTGGCGATCGATGGCTTTGGCTGGGCAATGGTTAAGACAGAGCTTGCAATCACAACAGGACGCCGACACCCATTCCGGCTCAATGGCGCCCCTGACGCCAATATCGTTTTCATTTGCCTTGGTGCAGTTATTGGCGCAACCTGTTACCGCCATTTTGAATTTCCCCGGTGCCTCCTGATTAAAAAAACGGGCATCAAGCTCGCACGCAATCTTTTTTGTATCAATACTTCCCCATTTACAGGTCGCTTCTCCCGGGCAGGCCACAATCACCCGAACTCTGGTACCTGATGCGCCCATTTCAACCTCGGCAACCTCCAGAACTCGTCGGGCATTTTCGAGATTGTCATGATGAACATTGTGGATCTCCATCCCCTGACGAGTAGAAAGATGCACAACACCTCGCCCATACTTTTCAGCAACCAGGGCAATACAGGCCAATTGTGTCGCAGTCAGATCACCCGCAACAGCCTTCAGACGAATAAAATAATAGTCGTGCTGTTTCTGACGTATCATTCCCTCCCTGTTCAAGGGAGCCACAACAAGCGCTGGTTCCACCATGCTCTCCAGTTTTCTTTTATGTTACAACAGTTAAGGATGTTCCAAATCAGCCTGAAACAATCGGCAGGATTCACACCGCAAAAAAACATTAACAATCGTTAATAAACGCCATCATAAACCACATCTCCAACCCTGTCTCAAGAAATACCGCAAATATGGTATGGAAGAAAAGGCAAAAAAACATCCGGGCACTTTTGAATAAGATGCACACACTACACCTACGGAAGTTCCTTCCATAACTTCAACCATAAAGGCCCGGATGCCGGAGAAAAACCTTTAGAAGGTTACCGTTGCATAGAGTTCTGTGCGAAAAAGATCGTTATCTATGGCACCGGTAGAGTTATTTTCTCTGCTTGCGCGATACCTTACTGTCGGTGTCAAACTGAAGGTACCTGTAGCAGCTTCATAGACATTGACTTTGTACTGCGCCCAGACGAAGGTATTGTTATAGTCTTTATTCTTTTGATTGTCCGTGGTCTTGTTATAGTCAACCCAGGCGAGTACCGGACCGGACTCTCCCTTGATTCTGAAAATATAACCGCTATAGTCATAATTGCTTCCGCGATAGGTATTGTTATCGGCGGTATAAAACCCGCTGAGTGTGGCTTTTGACTTCCCTGCAGGAATAAATGCCTGTGCGCCTAAACTGTAGGGCGAGCGATTGTCTGCAAGATGGGTCAAGGTAAAATAGGCCTGGGGAGCAATGGTAATATCTCCAACCGTGGTCTTGTATATCGCGGTAAAGCCATAGCCATCATTGAAAAGCCCTCGATCAGCAGTGGTAGTCGAAACGTTGTCAAAGTTGACCAGAATAGCATTCAGTTCACCGTCACCAAGCTTGATGCCATAATTGAAGCCAAAAAGACGATCAAAATGATTGGTGGAGATCGGAGTATCAACGGCATACAACGTTGGGCTGCTCCCGGCAGAAGAGGCTGCAGTTGACAAAGGACCAGCACCTGGAATTGCGTATAGCGTCAAATCCAGAATCGGGTTGTCAAGGGTTCCAAGAGGAAGACGACCGACGGCCCAATGACTCTTTTCACTGTTGTGGCCAAAGTAAAATTGCGAAACCTGAAGGTTATACTGTTCAGTGTTATTGGCATAGAGACCCTGCCAGCCACCTGCCGCATTTTCATTCTGGACCAATGCCTTGAAGAAGTAGCCATCACCAAGATCAGCCGAAGGCTTCAGACGAAAGCGGTACTGGAAATATTGATCTTCAGTTGATGTTTTAACGCCATAGGTTGATTTGTGCCCGAAATCGTCCCTCAAACGGACAGAAGCTTCGCCGCCAAACTTCAGCTCAGCCGAAGCCGGTGATGCGTATGAAAGTACTGCAAACATTGCAGCAAGTGATAAAATCCTTTTCATTACATTTTCCTTTTTATTAGTTGATATGTTGTGTGTTATTGTTGAAAAAAAATTCTGCAAATAGAAAAAGCCAGCTTTTTAAAACGAAAAAGCTGGCTTAGAGATTATAATTAACCCTGAACAGCAGGGGCATTATGTCGATAATCGGCTTTTCCGTTTTTCAACATCAATCCAGAGACAACAACCACAATTGTTTCTGCCGCTGATAACGCTGTTATATCTAAAAAATTGATAGTTCATTTGAGTAACGTTTGATTTACAGGCGTCAATAAAGCTTTATATCATCATAAAATCCAAGCATATACCATAAAAATACCGTTAATATGGGATGAAAAAGCTCTATTCCGATCAAATTCATTTATAATTTTTTTAATGGAAGGCAGTGTCCCACATGCATGGACTTGATGATGTCCTGGAAGGAGTTGGGTGTATGTGGACGGCACAATAATTGACAATTTTTTGTCCAGTCACCCAGCGTTAAACCTTCCAAATGAATCAAATATCACCCTAATATGGGATTTACAAGCACTTGAATATTGCCTGCTTTTTTGTTCACAAGAAACAAAGGTATCGGGGAATCGCGAACAAAAAAGGGGGTGAATATGTCAGGAGTGCAGGCAAAAGCGTTAATAGAAAGAATAAAATCTGATATTGCTTTCAATGTGCGACTCATTTCAATGGAGAATGTCGATGAAAAGATGAAGTTCATTTACAGCGAAGGGTATATTTGCACTGAGGAGGAGATCAGAGAGGCCGAAATGGAAGCTCATTATACCGTCGGTGAGCAGCGAGGAGGCTATTGGTTCCCTTACTCATTTTATACAAGAAAACACTTATAAATAAAATTTATAAAAAACGGCAGGGTACACTGCTACCAGAATATTCATTCAGGTCACTACCCCATAATATCTGATAAACGCTTCATGCAATTTTCAGTGCACCCTAATCGTTCTTTTTTCAAGCTGTTATCTTTTCGGCTTTTCATTGTTCTTGCTTACCAAATGATTGCTGTTGTGGTAGGCTGGCATATCTATGAACTGACTCACGACACGCTTGCGCTTGCGCTTGGTTTGATTGGACTGGCTGAAGTCCTCCCCTACTTCTCCTGCGCACTCTTTGCCGGTTATGCCGTTGATCACCACTCCCGGCGCCTGTTCGGTGTGCTTGCCTCAATGATGGTCTTTCTCAGTGCGTTGACTCTGACTTTAGTTGCCATGGGGTTGATCAACGGAAATACCTTATGGTGGCTTTACAGCGCCATAGCCTTTAATGGGATTGCACGGGCTTTTATCAGCCCATCATACAGTTCAATGTTTGCCATCATTCTGCCCCGTGAAAAGTATGCACATGCATCAAGTATTGGCAGCTCGGTTTTTCAGCTTGCACTTGTAGTCGGCCCGGCATTGGGAGGAATCCTGGTTGGATTAGCTGGAAAAACTGCTGGATATGGCGTTGCTTCTCTTCTAAGCCTCGGCGCAGCCGGAGTTCTCCTGTCACTCCGTGTCAAAGAACCACCACCAGCAGAAAGCTCCCCAATCTTTACAAGCATTGCAAGCGGGCTCAGATTTGTTTTCAGCAATCAGGTTATTCTCGGCGCGCAGTCACTTGATATGTTCGCAGTACTCTTCGGTGGTGCGGTGTCCATGTTGCCAGCGTTCATTCACGATGTGTTTCACTACGGGCCTGAAGAACTTGGCATTCTTCGTGCAGCTCCGGCAGCAGGCGCTGTGATAACAGGATTTTTTCTGGCACGTCACCCCATCAATCTTCACGCCGGACGCTGGCTGCTCGGAGCTGTCGCGGGGTTTGGCCTCTGCATTATTTTCTTTGCCTTGTCCACAAATATCTGGATTGCTGGCACACTGTTGGTACTCTCCGGCATGTGCGATGGCGTTTCTCTTGTCATGCGCACAACGATCATGCAACTGGTGACACCCGATACCATGCGTGGCCGTGTTTCGGCGATCAATGGCATTTTTATTGGCTCATCAAACGAAGTTGGCGCTTTTGAATCAGGGATGGCTGCTCGCTTGATCGGACTTGTACCGTCAGTAATTTTTGGAGGGGTGATGACGCTTGCCGTTGTTGCCGCAACGACAAAACTGGCGCCAAAGCTGAGACGGCTGGAGCTGCATCAATTGTACTGATTCTTTTCAGTACCCTTATCTGATGAATAATGCCCACTCCTGCCTATAGCATCAGAAATACACTTTTGCTGAATATTAAAAACAGAGGTTCAGACAAAAAAACATCCGGAAGCGATTGAAAAAAATGCACCCGACAACACTTTTCTTCACTCTTCCGGATGTTCAGAGGAATATTATGGATTAATTCAGAGCGAGGCGATGACAAGATTCGAACTTGTGATAAAGAGTTTTGCAGACCCTTGGCTTAGACCACTCACCCACATCGCCATAAAAACCAGCTAAACGCTGCTACTATTAAGATGCACACTGACCCAAGTTCCCTCCCCATAACTTTAACCAGAGAGGCACGGATATCGGAGAAACATCTGACTTACAGGTGTTAATAAAGCTTTATATCATCATGAAATCCAAGCATATACCATAAAAATACCGTTAATGCGGTATAAGGAGACAAGCCAATGATTGAGCCCTATTGGTACCTGCCCGGTTATATTCATCTGAAATCAAGAAGTTCGTGTAGTTGAGTCGTCCTCAGTATTTCATGATATATTGTGACGTTGGATCAAGCAAAACATTTATCAATGAACCGTAGGTGGGATTTGGCAACATAAACCATTTTTTGCCCCAGTTATTTTTGTTTTCACCGACAAGGTGAGTATTCCGGTGAAAGTGTACCACTGATTCCGGAGCAAAGTGTACCAGTCATTCCGGGTGAATATGTACCACCGATTCCGGAGCAAAGTGTACCACCATTTTCATGCCAGATTTGGTGTTAGAACTTACAAAATTAT
>CAISRC010000054.1 GCA_903887845.1 uncultured Chlorobiaceae bacterium | reverse complement strand
TTGAGAAAAAGAAACTCCCTGAAATTTTTCTGAAGAAGAAATGGATTGGTCGCTCGCTCATTGCCGATAGATGAGACCGGCGAGACGCCATAATCGTGTCCCGGATAGACCGTTGTCTCTTCAGGCAACAACATGAGCTTGTAATGCAGCGACTCATATTCCTGACGCGCCTGCTCTTCAGTCGCTGTTCCTCCAACTTTTCCTGTAAACAGAGTATCACCGGTAAAAAGAGCATCGCCGATATAAATACAGACCGAATCTTTGGTATGACCTGGTGTATGCAGGATACGCGCTTCAAGAGAACCAAGCGGAAAGAGAGCACCATCTTTCACTTTGATACCAGTAAGGGAACAGGTATCCCCGTAGAGGAGGGGAACAAGAGCCGTCAATTTGCTGATGGCCTCATTGCCATTGGTATGATCGTCATGACCGTGGGTTGAAAAGATATACCTGATGATAAAACCACGCTCAGCAGCAAACCGGACAATGATGCCGGGATTGAAGGAGGCATCAACGACCATCGCTTCACCCGACACCTCATCGGCAACAAGATACCCGAAATTCCTGTCACCCCCCGTACGAAACTGTTTGACAATCATGACGGTCCCGTTCATCACGCTGTTTTGTAGACTTCATTTCCACACGATAACAGACAATCGGCAATTCAAGAACCGCCTGGAACTTGCAAACTTGCCTATTTTTTTCCTCCCTCAACAATAAGTTCCGGCACCGAACAGCAGATATCTGATTGCACCTTGCACAGCATGCTTTCAGTTGCCTGCTGCATGATCTGTGACATGATCGTTTCTGTCATAAATTTGAGTATACCTTCCGGCATAAGGCTCAGAGGAAAAGAGATCTCAAAATCAAGACAGATATCGGTGTCGAAGTAAACAGACGTCTTGTCATCATGTTGATGGAGCAGGCAGATCTCGGAACTGGCTTTCCCGACAAATGTATGGGGGGTGGTTTTTTCAAATTCAGGATGATCATGAACAGCTTCCCAGCGAATCCGCTTTCCCTTGCCATTATAAGGGGCCCTGTTTTTTACACGGGCGTCAGCAAATGCCTTGCCATAACTGTCGTCAAGTGAAAAATTCTCTTCGTGCTGACGAACAAAAAAAACTGCAATAATCGGATTGCTTCGGGGATCCGCCACCTGAAAAATCCACTGAAAAATATCAAGATCCTTCAAATATTTAACATTACTGCAATAAGGATTACACATGATCAACTTTTCATGATCTGCAAAATAAATCCCTGATTCATGAAAACGTGAATCAAGAACAATGTGCGCTTTGCTTTTACCAACGACTTCCATGATGTATAAAAATTATTATGACCCCGTAGAGTAAGCTTTGAGTTCCCTAAACACCTGCTCTTTACAGAGAGTTCCTTTTATTGCTCATCTCTCCATTGTTCATTATTTTCATGCTTTTGTGATGACATAAGGTTTCCTAAATTCTCGGCCACGGTGTCAGCAACTTTGTCGGCCACCTTCCCGGCCAAAAGCCCGCCAACACCGGCAAGAAGAATTCGGGGAACTCCTCGAACAAAAAACGGGATGCCGAGAGGTGACAGCAGAAATGCTCCGCTTGCAATGGTTGCAGCCGGTCTGATAAGACCTTCTGGTGAAATGTTTAGTCGATTACCAAGCATAGATGCCTCCGGATTTATATAATATTTACTGAAAAGCACTCCCTCTCATCGTTAACCCTGCTTCTCAGGCTTCGAGCCTGCAACGATTTTATTGAGTGAGTTGGACAGCATGTTCACCGTCATCTCGACAACCTTCAATTGCGAAGCACCGATATCAGCCAAAGACTGGCAGAGAACCTTAAAGGATTCTACCGTATCAATGACCGGCTCGGCTTGAGCCTGAACTGCGACAGGCTTCTGAACAACCGCTGCTTTTGGGGGATCTGCAGGGGTTACTGGGCGACTTGGCACAGAAACTGCCGGTGGGGTTTGAGCCTGTGAAGCAGCTCCGCCATTTCCGGTAACTTCACGGTCTCTGAATGCTGAAAAAAAACCACCTTTTTTTTGATCTTTTGCCATAATCTCGGTTTTTTGTAAAATTTTTGTAAAAACAACTGCGCCATCAAAACAGAATTGTGAAGTCTTATCTGTCAACTTCACATAATCTATATATAACTTAAGTAATAAATAAGAGCGACAGAAGATTATCTCTCATGAAAAAACTTTTAACGCGAACAGAATTTCGTATTTTTTAATCTGATCAAAAAGAAAAAACATTATTACCAATGATGCCACAAATCGCTAAATACACGACCTTATTTGCTCCTGTTCTCTTTTTTTGCTCTGGAATCGCCATTGTCGTTCTTCTCAACAAGTTTATAGGCAAAAATTCATCGAAAAAAAAAGCTGAGTAATCAACAGCAATACCCAGAGAGCATTCGGGAGCAAGACCCGGAGGAGAACCTGTCAGGTACCTCCAAGGTTATCCCGAGCTTCTGCAAGTACTTCAAGGGTAATCTCCTTATATCCCATCTCCTCGGCATACTCTTCAGCCATGGTTCTGAACTTTCCCTGCATAAAAGCGGGCATTGACTGAAACCAGTCCTGGGCCTCGGCAGTCCATTTCGCAGAAAGCACTTTTGATTTCGGTGGTTTGTTGTACTGAAGCAGAACATCCTCAACAAACGCATCGACCGAGCCATCTGAAAAAGTATCGAGTGCAAAAATTTTTTCCGCAAGAATTTTATTGCGAAGCAAATGCATTTTCAATTGGGGCAGATAAAGCAAAGCCGCCACTGATTCCGAGCTTCCACAGGTCAGGAAAAGCGCTATTTTTTTTCTCTTAAGACACTTTTTCAGGTTACCCTGAATCAATGCCCCCAATAGCTGTGATGCAACAATGAAATAGTAAACAGGCGCACCAAGGATGACAAGATCAAAATCCTTGATAAAGCTGTAATCCGCCAGGGCTTTACATTTTGCTTTTTCCACATAAAATCCGGATTCAGCAAGACTCAACCCAATGGAATCGATAAGAGCTTCCGTAGAACCACCAGAGGTTTTACTGTCGTATAATATAACGGCTTTCATTTCATTATAGTATTATCTTATATAGAGTAAGATATTATTTTTCTTTAATCATCGCATTGAGACTTCGAAAAAATATTTACACTTCATAGAATTATTTCGAATACAACGGACAAGGGCTTCTTTCAGTTGGACAAACGCCGTTATCAATAATCAATAATAATACTCAATTGAAAGTTTCTGGGTAAAGCGATTCATGGCGTAGTTTGCCAGCCAGATCCAGTTGAGCGGCTTGCCTTTCATACGCTGCATGATGGCGCGACCCTTATAGACCTCTTTCTGAAGTTTGACAAATTTTTCCAGCATTTTATCGCCAGCCATTTTGCTCGGTTCGAACATGTAGTGATACGTGTCGTACTTGTCCCAGTCGAAATGGCGCATGCGGGGCTTCATCTCATCGAAATAGGGGGTTCCCGGAAATGGAGTCACCAGCGAAAAAACCGGAAACTCAATCCTGTTTTTCATAATGAAATCGTAGGTAAGCTGGAAGCTTTCTTCAGTATCATTATCAAAACCGAACATGAAATATCCCTGGATGGCAATGCCGTTTTTATGCAGATTACTCACGACGGTCTCATAATTGCCCAACCTGTTGGAACCTTTATGAACACTTTTCAGCGTTTCGGGATTGAGTGATTCAAACCCTATGCTCAACAGATCGCAGCCGGACCGGCCAGCCAGCTCGGCAACCTCCGGTTTATCAAGAAAGTTCATGGAGATATTGGCATTCCAGTGCACGCCGAGTTTCGCCATTTCTTCAAGCAGCGTCATGAAATATTGAGGCCTGAAACTGATATTGTCGTCCATGAAAGAGAAATTGACATTCTCTTTGTTGACTCTTTTCTGATGATAGCGCATCTCATCAAGCACATGGTCAAGCTCGCGATAGCGATAATTTTTACCGTAGATAGTTGGTGTTGTACAGAAGTTACAACCGACAGGACATCCTTTTGTTGCAAGAAGGGGTATGCGTGTACTGTATTTTTTTGCGTTTTTCGATGAAAGCGCATAACTGAAATCAGGATGGAGCATGTTGCTCATCGGCTTGAGCTCTTTAGCCCGATACACTCTCTGCATTGTTCCTTTCAGCACATCTGCAGCAAGTTCATGCCAGATCGACTCTATTTCGCCGTAAACGACGCTGGTGCAGTGCTGTGAGGCTTCGTCATGCAGCATGGTAGGATGAACGCCACCAAGAATGACTGTTTTACCCTGCCGAAGGGCTGAATCACCAATCCGGTATGCCTGTGAAGCATTGAGCGTTCGTGAAGTGATGGCGATAACGTCAAATCCGGAAAAATCATCTGGCACTTTATCGCCGAGCCTTTCATCTATAAAGGTAACATCAAACAACGTACCGACAAGCGTAGCAACCATTAACAGGTTTAACGGCATACTGACCGTGCCGGAATCCACCATCATACTTGTATTGCTTATGGGCTGAATGAGCAACCATTTCTTGAGAGATTTTTGCTGTGCTGCAAGCTGATGAAGAAGTTCCTCAGAGAAATCGGAAGGGGAACCGGGGGGGGAAACGACAGTATTGGATGGTGAGGTCAGCATACCTTGAAATCTGCGAAAAATGTATAAAACCCTTAACGGATAAAACAACAAGGTATGAAAAGTTTTAAAAAAAATGGCCCGCTCTTCCGAAAAAAGAAAATGTCAAATACCTCTTCCGATATCAGGAGAGGCAAGTTACACAGCATTCCATCTAATCCAGGTATTGTTCCCCTGACTCAGGAGTTCCGGATTGTGGAATCAGTTTACTTGCAGTATCAACCACTTGTTTCACGACAGCATCTACAACAAAAAGCCCTGCACCACCAACCAGAATCCCGGCCACCCCATGAAGTAAAAATGGCATCCCGAGAGGAGAAAATATCAATGCACCTCCAGCCAAACCACCAGCTTCTTTTATCATATCAGCCCCTTATTTATTACAAATCATTACATACGCTAAAATAAATAAATATTACCTATAATGTACGCGTATACAAGTTTTTGAACAAGGACACTGCTGATCGTAACTCTACACTTTTTATAAAATTCTACGAATTGTGATAAACATAGAATATATGTGGAATGTGTATCGTTATTTTTTTTAAAAAAACATAAATTTGATTCAAATTTAAATCTATATTGAATAGAGACTTACTGAAAAAAAATTCATTTTTTGCTTTATTTTTTCAACACCCGATAGTCATTAATAAAAATATGTTTGCTGATCCGCTGTTTTATTACATAAATAATACCCCCACCTGATGTTGCCAACATTTATAAGTATAGATTATGTATTCTATACGTTAGCGGATAAGTACAAAAACTATACGTCCGCGTTTCTGATATTTCCCTTGTTCTTCAAAAAATAACAGTTCGGCTCATGCGTATTTTAACGTTTACCGGTAAAGGCGGAGTAGGTAAAACCAGTGTCTCTGCGGCTACGGCTGTACGCCTGTCGGAACTGGGCTATCGAACTCTTGTCCTTTCAACAGATCCCGCACACAGCCTGTCGGATTCCTTTAATCTTCCACTCGGTGCAGAACCAACAAAAATCAGGGAAAATCTTCATGCCATTGAGGTAAATCCTTATGTAGACCTTAAGGAAAATTGGCAGTCCGTCCAGAAGTTTTATACAAGGATTTTCATGGCTCAGGGCGTCTCAGGTGTTGTGGCTGATGAAATGACGATTCTGCCTGGTATCAGTAGTGTCCGGTAAAAAATAAAAAAGGTCTGAAAACACCTGAGAAACGGCGATATTAAAAGTGACAAAACAATTGATATCAGCCATATAAACAAGGAGTTCCAGACCATGAAGCAAGTTACAACGATACTGGGTGA
>CAISRC010000053.1 GCA_903887845.1 uncultured Chlorobiaceae bacterium | reverse complement strand
TCTTCAGCCTGCCGGTGTTTGAATTCACTCCAGCGAAGGGTGCTTTTATCAATGGCATAACTCGCAGCATTTTCTTTGTCGCGGTATTCCGGCGGTATCCACATCCCCTCAAAGAGTGAGCGATAGGTGTCGCCCACCCACTCGGCGCTTGCCTGCTTCTCCCTGTCCTGATCGTCCATCCGCTTCATGAAGAGCAGATAGGTGATCTGTTCAATCGCGGTGAGCGGGTTAGAAATGCCGCCGCTCCAGAACTTGTTCCAGAGTTGGTCTATCTTCGATTTCAGTTCAGGGTTGTGCTGGAGCATCGGGTTTATCTGTACTATTGATGGTGAACTCTTGCTGTTTGTTCATTGTCTGTTCTGCTTCAAAAATGTTTGACCTTGTTCGGTTGTTCGGTAGCGTTGCAAGCGACTTTGAGGTTTGTCAAGTATGGTGCGGACAAGTAAACCCTGTTCGAGCAAAACGTCAAGATAGTTACGCTGAAATGTTTCGCGGTGTTTGATACCGATGATTTCCTGAATTTCAGTACTTTTTTTCGGGTCGATGCAGGCTGTCAGTACATCAAACAACCAGTTCTCCACTTGTCCGGTGTCTTCAGTGACTTGTCCGGTGACTTGTCCGGTGACTTGTCCGGTGACTTGTCCGGTGACGTGTTTATACATGGATTCTGCCTTTTCAGCTTGATCAAATCGTGACCTGGTCAATTCTGTCAATTTATAGGTGGAATTTTCCCTGGCAATGAAAAGCTGTTGATTGCAAAGATACTCAAGGGCATGGTGAGCAAGAGCAATATTGCCGTTTAATGCCATGGCTGCATCGGTAACGTCGAGCACAGGCTGGATTGAGGCTATTGCGAGAAGAGTGGCTTGTTCAGCAGTCAGGTTAATATCGAGACCTTTCAGGAAGCGTTGTATGGCCTCACTCATCAATGGTGCCTGTAACAAGATCAACTCAAAGGCCTTTCCGGCTTTATCATTGTTGATCAGTGGTGGACGACGACCAAGTTCCCGCCAGTTTCGCAAGATCGACCGAATACCGGTACCCGCCTGGTCACTCAGTCCTATACGACGAAAAGCATTGACTATGAGGGGGTTGCGAATATCTTTTTCGTTTGATTCCAGCAATTGAGCTTTGGTGGCAAAGGCATCACCGGGGTTCCAGAATATGAGCCGGTCAGTAAACCATTTCAGCGATGCTTTGCGGTTATGATCACCGTAGTCCTGATGGATAAGCATATTGATCGTAGCTTCACGGAAAGCAATGTAGTCCGGGGGATCGTCATTGCGGCGCATGGTGGCTGGATCAACCTTGAAGGGATGTTCCGCGATGCGCGAGTATTTTGCCACCAACCCTCGCCAGGTTTTGAAAAGATTCTCTTCAAAAACCACGCGATCGTGCCAGCGTTCGTCGGCAGACCATGCATCAAAACGGGTATCAATGCGCTGATAATCCAAAACGGGTCGGGGGAGCAATCCACGAACATAGCGATCATGACCAAAGAGGATTACCGCTGCTCGGGTAAGTACCGGTTTACCGTTCTGGTGGATCAGGAAATTCCACTCCTGCAGAAATTCCAATGAGTCGTCAACCTGTCGCTGTTCAGGATTGCGACGATAAAAGAGCTCCTGATACCATCTGAGTGTCTCGGTATCGATACAACTCTCCACCTCGATATCAGCGACTCCCTCGCTATCCCAGGCTGAGCGGGAACTATCGCGCAGAAATCGGTGAAGTTCACTATCCGTGACACGCTCGTCTCGTGCAGCACGCCTGATGTAACTGTCCCAGGGATTGCCATTCAAATAAACAGGTTTCCGGTGCCTTTCAAGCTCAGGGATATGGAAAGCGAGAATACGTTTTCCATCAATATCATAAGCATAGGGAGTGGCGTTGACTATCTGGTTTAACTTTTGCCCGGCTCGTAAAGTGGTGAGAAAAGCGTTTTGAACGCGGTCAAAGGCATCGGGATCCACGCCAGAAGCTTCAAGCAGTCCATTTTTTTCTGTAACACCAAAAAGCAGCCAGCCACCTTGCGTGTTTGCAAAAGCGCTTACTGTGGAGTAAACATCTTTGGGGACATCCCGTTGTGCTCTCTTGCACTCGAAGTCAGTCCACTCATAGCCTTTCATCCGGCTGATTAGTTCATCTTTGGTCATCCGTTACTCAATTTCATTTTCTTGTATCGCTCTTAATCGAATTGCGAACGCACTGCGTTCGTCATTGGAATTGGACATTCTGCCGCTCCAGAAGTTGTTCCAGAGTTGATCTATCTTCGATTTCAGTTCAGGGTTGTGCTGGAGCATTGGCTATTAATCTTCGTTTAAATTCTTTAAATGGCTTGACCCTTTTGCGGTAAGCCGGTACTTTTGCAGGCGGCTGCCGGGCTTTTCAGGAAGAGAATAGGCAATAAGCTCCCGATCAAGCAACTCCTTTATGGCTCGCTTGAACGCCCCGGTTTTGGTATCAAGACCAAGTATTTCGATAAGCTCCATGGCGGAGCGGGGTAGATAGGTCAATGCAATCAGAACAGCTTCCGACTGGGCCCCTGACTGGGCCCTTGACTGGGCCCTTGACTGGGCCCCCGACTGAACTGACTCTACCCCCAAGGTTTTTGCTTCACCTTTCAGCACCTCTTCTTCCAGCGCAAGGGCTTCCAAGGATACAGGAAAGGTCGTCCGAATGAAATGGGTCGAAAAGGTGTAGGCTTCACGCGGATAAGCTTTGAGAATCCGGGGCATTCCGGAGCCAAGGTATTCGACCATAGCAAGATCCTTGAAAACTCGCATCAGGGTTTTGTTGCGCGGCATGGAATATCCGGCAAAAAAATCATCCTGCTCAGCACCAGGGTGAACGGCACCTGCCGAGGTAATTTCAAGCCGATCAGTAAAAATTTCAAACTTCGGCACCAGTTCAGTACTGTAGTCGTTATGAATAATGGCGTTGATCACAGCCTCACGAAGGGCGACCTTGTTCCAAAGGCTTCGACTGATACGCTCACGGGAAGTTATTTTATTGATGACACGGTTCTCGACTCCCTCCAGACGGTCGAGTATCTGCTTGCAGCTTTTAATCAGGCAACAAAAGCCGTAATCTTTGCTCCCAAGCAGATCAACCCTGTCAGTGCCTGCATATTTCGCCACCTGCACCGAGTTGCCGTTTTGATCGGCCAGCAGATAACCCGCATAGTTGTAGCCGCCATCCTCGGTGGTCAGTTCGAGATTGGCTGCAAATTTGTCACCAAGCGTCAGACCAGCCTCCTGATAGTAGATTTTAAGCTGTTCAAAGGTGAGATCCTGCCGCAAAGAACGGATACGGGCGATTGAGTTTCGCGTACGTTGGGCAAAGAGTTCTTCAATCATACGCTGCGACATGGGCTCACTGGCGCTACCAATGCGAATAAAACACCCTTTTTCAGACATGCCGAACTTGCGCAGGTAATATGGCTTTTCGGTACCACTGGCAACGATGATTTTAATAATATCTTTGCCATCACGGGTTTCGTGAATAACATCGAACAAACCAAGGCATGAAGGCTGAATATTATTTTTGAGGCGATCCTTGATGGCAAGCTGCAGAGCGTCGCACTCAGTCACGCCATAGAGAGACCCGTGCTTGTCAATACCAATATAGATAATGCCGCCATCATGATAGTTCAGAAATGCGATGACCTCCTTCTCAAGCCTCTCATTCAGCTCGCGCTTGTATTCGATGCGGTTATTTTCTGTCATTGTTATGCTGCAAGTTGCCGGGCCAGAGCCAGGATTTCGTTAATTTCAGCCGGATTGAACACCCCGCGAATGCCTTGCGGGTGTATCACGGTAAAGGGTGCGTTGATGAGGTCTCTCTTTTCTACCTTTTCGCGCTCGATAATGAAGTTTTTGAGCAGGTTTAAAAAGTCCAGTTGGCGACTTGAAAGGTTGGAGTGCTGCTGGATAAACTGAGCGAATGCATCGGCAACCGTTTCAGGGAAACTTTTGAGAATTTCGAGCCCGAGAATATGTCGAATAAACTGGATAAAATGTGCCTTGCGGTTCTTATAGACGGAACGCAATAGCTCCTCGGTAATGTGCGGATGCTCTTCGTGGAGCAGCTCGGCAAGTTCAGTGGCCTCTTCAGGCGAAATCTCTTTGCCCTCCTTGATTTTGGAGAGAATCGGATTCTGTGTTGTCAGTTCGGTAATAAGCGCCTCGACCATTTCACGGTAACGTGTAATGCTGACGGCCTCATTCCGGGGGCCAAATTCCACCATCTCTTTGTGGTGGAGCAGATCCTGAAGATTCAGATGAACCTGGCCGATAGCGCCGCTCTCCAGCTCGCGAAACTTCATCAATGGTGAGAGTTTTTCGATAAGCCCGTCGAAGCTCTCTTCGGTTGCCTCGTTCCAGAACCGCTTTGTTTGCGCTACCCTGATCAGAGGCTCCTCCTGTTTCACAAAGCCGACGCTGAGGGGAAGCTGGCTGATCTGCTCGGCAATGCCGTCGCTGAGGGTGTCGTACCTCTCCTTTTGATTGCGAAGTTTGGCCAGTGAAATCTCCACGATGTCGCGCTCAAAACGCATCGCCTTAAAATCAGCATCTGAGACGGTTCTGAAGAGCGGTTTAACCTCGCTTCTCAGATATTCCAGCTTTTGCTGCGTGAGAGAGAACCAGAAGTTCTCCTCTTCCAACGGGTGAAGAGCTGATGCGGCCTCTTTGATAACCACTGAGGTGTGCGGCAGCTCGGCAATCTGCCTGCGGAGTTTTACCACCTCCCGCTCTGAAATAGCCGGTTGAGCGGTTGAGAGGGCAGACTCAATTTTATCCAGCCGAAGCCCGAAGAGTTTCACCGGAAGCGGCAGTTGTTGTTTGATCTCTTTGCCTTTGGGCTGAAGCTTGAAGTATTCAAAGTTATCCCAGCAATCCAGAATCAGGAACAGCGATTTTGCGGTGCACCACGGCTTGATTTTAGCAAGCTCAAGAAGCCGTGTGCCCCGACCAATCATCTGCCAGAATTTTGTGTAGGAGTAGACCGGTTTCACGAAGACCAGATTCACCAGCTCCCGGATATCAATGCCAGTATCGAGCATGTCGACACTGATGGCGATGCGGGGCATATCGCAGTTGGTGAACTGGTCGAGCAAGCCTCCCCTGCCGTAGACGCGAGGGTCGTCGGAGACCAGAACCTTGGCAAGTTCACCCTTGTATTGCGGGTAAAGTTTGTCGAATATCTCCTCAATTCGGCGGGCATGGGCGATGGTGGCGCAGAAGAAAATGGTTTTACCGGGAAGAACGCCGTTCTGGTCTTTGATGCACTCCTCCATGAACTCTTTGACAATCAGGCTGTTTGTCCCCCGATTGATCACCTGCTTTTCGAGCTGTGTGCCTTCAAAATTGATCTCTTCGATATCTTTGCCTTCGAGAATCAGCTTTTTCTGATCTTCAAGGGAGATGGTCCGCTTGCTGATCCCCTCCATCTGGAATTTCGTCTGGATTTTCATCACCTGGAAACTGCTCAGAAAGGGCGGCGTGTTGTTCACTGCCTCTTCGTAGGTGTAGGCAAAGGTTGGCAGACCATCTTCGCAGTCAAAGAGGTTGAAGGTGTTATGGTCAAGAATATCGGTCGGGGTTGCCGTCAGCCCCAGAGTGACCGTTTTGAAGTAATCGAGGATTTCGCCGTAGGTGTTGTAGATGGAGCGATGGCTCTCGTCAATGACAAGAAAGTCAAAGAAATATGGTGAAATGTGCTGCGATTCATCCCTGATGAGATTGAGCATCGTGGGATAGGTGGCAATATAGATGCGGCGATCTTTTGCAAAGAGCTTTTCACCGTCGGCGCTCGGCCAGCGAGGTTCGTGGGGCAAATGCTCCTTGAAGGCAGTGAGTGCCTGCCCCCTCAAAGCAATGCGATCGACCAGAAAGAGAATTTTCTCGGCATGTCCACCACGCATCAAGGCATCAATCAGGGCGATACAGGTGCGGGTTTTTCCCGTGCCAGTGGCCATAACCAGAAGGAAGTCGCGCTTTTTCTGCTCAATGGCTTCAAGGACAGAGCGAATGGCCCGAATTTGATAATCGCGCCCGGCAATGGCGGTGTTGATCAGCTCTCCGGTGAGAGGTTTGCGGCTCCTGCGGATATATTGAAACCGCTCAAGGTCGTCACGGGTTGGGAATCCGATAACCTTTCGGGGCGGGTAGTTGTCGAGATCCCAGAAAAAGATCTCAAGACCATTGGTATAAAAACAGAACGGTATCTCAACGCCCAACTGCCTCTGAATATGAACACAATACTGCCGGGCCTGTTCACGGCCAATGGCGGCATCACGACTTGTTTTTTTAGCCTCAATTACCGCAATCGGCCTGCCATCCTTGCCAAGCAGCACATAGTCACTGAACTGATGCCCTTCGTATGGGGTACGTGGCTCCTGCACTCCTTCGGGCAAACCGACAAGAATATCGAACTCCTGCACAACCTGGGCAGGATCGTTCACGCTCCAGCCAGCCTGCAGTAACAGCTTGTCAATCAATTCGATACGAGTTTGCTGCTCGGGTTTCATGGCATAAGGAGAGGTTGCTTCATCGGAACGATACGGAGACGCTCAATATACAGCATGTTTTTGGAAGTACACAGGAGCGATATTATTGCCGTCGGCTTGCCGGCTTTCACCCAAGCTGATGCACAAACACTCGTCCGGCAAACTCCGACTCCCCTGCAACATCCACAATGCTCTGGTGGTGCGTAAAAAGAATCACCTGGCTTTTTTCGCCAAGTTCAGCAAGCGCGGCAATGGTTGCTCGTGAACGTCGGTCGTCGAAATTGATCAAAATGTCGTCAACAATAAAGGGCATCGGCTCGCTTGATGCTATGCGCCATTCGAGGGTGGCCAGACGAAGGGCAAGATAGAGCTGGTCGCGGGTGCCGGAACTCATGGCATCGACATGCAGGCGAATGCCGTCAGGCCGCAGACCAATAAGGATGAGTTTGCCGTGGTCGTCGCTGTCTGTGCGGAGGGCAGTGAAGGAGCCCATTGTCAGCTCGTTGAAATAGCGTGATGCAATTTTCAGAAGAGGCGCTTCGTTCTCGTTCCGGTAGCGCTCAGTCTCATCGCGGAGAATTTTTTCAGCAAGCTTGATGCGGATATAGCGATCGGTCAGACGACGGATTTTGGTCAGGGAGTGCTGCACGGCTTCGGCAAGCTCTGCTGCTTTGCCGCTGCCGTCCATCCGGTCAAGCTCGTTTCTTTTCCTGCCGATGCTTTCAGACAACTGCTGAATTTCCGGATCGAGCAGATTGGTTATCTCCTTGTTCAGAGAGTCGATACGACCGGGAAGTTCATCGGGATCAACCACTTCGGCCTGTGCTTCGAGGGAGGCAAGCGCTGTCCCCCCGGCAATTCGGGTAAGCCGTGTTTCGAGTTCAAGCATCCGGTTCTGGAGGCTCGTGCCGGTGGCGGAGCGCTGTTCAGCCTCAAGCAGTTCCTCCCGTGTGTTGCAATGGGCAGAGCGACGCATGGCCTCCAGTTGCTCTTCGCAGCTCCGCAGATCAGTGCCGGTCATGATCAGCTCTTTTTCAAGGCTCTCCAGCTCTTCATTGTTGCGCTGAACAATGGCCTGCTCCTGGAAGGCCTGACCAAGGCGACGCTTGAGTTCCGTGACGGCTGGCTGTGCATCAGCGGCCGTAAGATCTGCGGCTATCTTCTGCACCAGATGCTTGACGTCTTCCTCAAAAAGCTGTGTATCACGATCAATGCCTTCGATCCTTTTGCGAAACTCATCTGCCTCCCTGAGACGTTCAAAAGAGGCCTGAAGGGTATCAATAAAGTCGAGAGCCTCTGAAGGGAGAACATTACCTTCAAGACCAAGCGGTGTGACCGCTTCACGCCATTCGAGTCGCCACTGCCGAAGCTCTTCTTCAGCCTTAAGCATAGTATCGTGAGCGGATTCAACGGTCGTGGTAAGATCGCGAATCCTTGCCTCCATCGAATCGTGTGCTTTCTGAAGGGCCAGTATGGTGTTCAGCAGCGATCGGGCATAGTCAAGCATCGGCTCGACGACTTCTTCCGGGAAAGTGCTTTTTCCGCCGATGGCGACAATCTCTTTCAGAAGGCTTTTCCTCAACGAACTGCGACGCGCCACTTTTTCAGCCAGCTCTCCTGCTCTTCTCCCGGACTCTCTGACTTGCAAACGGAGATAATCAAACGAGAGCAACCAGGCGCTCATTTCTCGTGGAGAGAGGGGTATAAGGGCGCAGGAGGCCCACTGTTTCTGCCATTGAAAAGAGAGCACTGCGAGAGCGGCACTGGTACTCGACTCTTTTTCACGAAGCACGGCCAGCCTTTTTTCAATTTTTTCAGCTTCGGCCTTCAGTGACGCATGTTGCTGAACAAGATCGGCCTCCCGATAGAGAGTGTCTGCAATCCGGTCAGCAACAGCGACCATCTTCTCATAAGCATCCGGCAATGAAAGGTCGGCATTGTAGTTACGGCTCTCTTCGGTGACATCTTCCTGCTGCATCCATTGGCGCCGAAGAAGCTGCCACCCCTCTTCTCGCCGGGTACGGCTCTTCATCAGCTCCTCTTCGGCGGGAACATCGCCTGCAACCTCAAGTTTATGCAGGAGTTCCTCAACTCGGGCTTGCTCCTGCTGAAACGACTCTTTCTCGGCCTGAATCTGTCGTTGTTCGGCATCCAGTGCACGAAACTCTTCATCAAAACGGTTGACCGTCTCCAGCAGCGGAAGCGCCAGATGGAGTACTTCTTCCATTGGGCCGTTCCAGAGACCAAGACGATGAAACGCAGCTCGGCATTCACGCTCTCCCTTGTCGTACTCCTGTTCCAGAGTCAAGATTTCCCGGTCGAGATCCCCGGCCCTTTCGGCAGAGAGCAGTGCACGGGTCAGTTCGCCGGGGTCAGTAACAGGCGCGAGTTGCTGACGTTCATGAACGGCTCTCTCCAGAGATTTTTCCGACTCCTGCACCTGTAGCCTGGCGTTGCGGCCACTTTGCAGAATGGCTTCATATCGGGAACCAAGAGTCACTACCGTTTTTCGCTTTGAAAGGCCGGGACCCAAGGTTTCAACATCGCTGAGCGATAGTCCGGGCTTGATCTGGCGAAGCAGCTCCGCCGCTGCCGTGCGGGCGCCGATACGCTGCCCCTCACGCAAGGGGCGGTCACTCTTCCCTTTCCGATACTCTCCAAGCCGCTGATGAAGCTCCTCTATTGTGCCGGCTTCATCAAGCAAACCTTGATTGAGCGAATCTCCTGCCATTTTTTCGCGAAGCACCCGGAGACGCGCCTGAAGCTGCTCATGATGAAGACGGGCCGTCCGCTCCTCCTGCTCAAGAGTTGTGCGACGTTCGGTAAAGTCCGGGGGAAGAAGCGCAACTGATCCAAGATTTACCAGTTTTTCAAGCAGATTTTTTCGATCAGAGAGATCCGGGAGCGCCTGCATCAGCCGTTCAAGCCTTCGTTTCTCCTTTTCCCGTTCCTGCCTGATGCTTTGGCTCTCCTCCAACTTCTTGAGCGACTCGTCCAGAGCCAGCCGATGCTCCTCCCACTCGCGACCTGAAAGTGTTGCCTGTTTGCATTGCGTTTGCAGCTCCTTGTGGCGGGCAATCGCCTCATTGAGCAATTGACGTGAACCCAGCGGCTTGAAGAGGCTTTCACCCTCGGCTTCAAACTCATCCATGATGGGTTTCAGAGAGGCAAGACCGGCTCCAGCGGCAAACAGCGCCTTGCCCACCTCACCCTCCTGGTCAAGAATACCTTGACCCCCCTGAATCAGGGTTTCATGATTGATGCCATAAAGCGCTGTAAACAGTTCTTTTTCAACACCATGCAGCCAAGGCGCCAACACTGAAGGATCAATGGGGTTGTCATACTTATCGAAAAGGTCTTTGAGATTTCTTTTTCTGCGATAAAAGGTCAACTCACGCCCATCGCTCGCCTGCAGGCTACCGCCAACAAGAAGCTGCGGACTCTGGTGTAGAAAATTATCACCTGTACGCACGGGAAAGCCGAAAAACCAGGCATGGAGGGCTCTCATCGCACTGCTTTTGCCCGCTTCATTGGGTCCATAAACAATGTGCAGGCCGGGAGAAGGTGAAGAAAAATCGAGTTCCTGATTGGTAAAATGGCCAAAGGCTTTGAGTTCGAGACGATTGATTTTCATGAGGCCCCTCGCTCAATTCTGCCCTTCAGCAGCTCCTTCACCTCTTCGCGCAGGATGGAAAGCTCCTCCTCACCGGGACGAAACGGATCGCCGTCGGCGAGCAGATCAGAGGGAAGCTTACTGCGAAGTTTGTCAAATTCTGGAACAAGCGCGACAAGGCTTGACTCTTCAAACTGACTTGATTCAACCGCGTTCAGCAAGGCTCGAAGTGGTGATTCGTCGGTAAAATTTTCCAATGGATCTTTGCTTTTACGACTTTTGAGAACCACCTTTTCAATCCATATATCTCCAAGCGAAGCAGCGACAGCACGAATCTCTTCACTCCACTGAAGAGCGCGCTCATTCAGTTGACCATGCAGGGGCGTTATCCCCTCCACAATCAGACGTACCGCAAGGGGACGTCCATCCGTCTTTGCCCTCTCCTCTTCAAAATGATCGCGAACGCGATCTGAGAGGGAGTCGAGACTGTCGCAGCCTGAAGGATCGACCCTGCAGACTGCCCAGCGAAGCACATCCAGCTCCCGAGGCTCAACTTTTATGACGCGAGCCTCATCCACTGAAACCAGCGTACACCCCCTGGGGCCGGTTTCACGTATATGGCGTCCCTGAATATTGCCGGGAAAAACGACCCATGGATCACAGCAAATCTCTTCGCGTTGATGAATATGGCCAAGCGCCCAGTAGTGATAACCTTTTGACTTGAGGGCATCAAGCGTGCAGGGGGCGTAGGGTTCGTGACCTGCTCTCCCGTTCAGGCTGGTATGCAGCAACCCGATATTGAATAGCGCCGGATCGGCTTGAGGGAAGTCACAGACCAGATCATCCATTACTGAACGGGCAGAAAAACTCTGTCCGTGTATGGCGACTTCGTAATGATCAAGGAAATGGGTTCCTGCCTTACGATGCGGGAAAAGCGTAACATTGTCGGGAAGTTTCAACGACCGGGTAATCTGACTCGCAGCATCGTGGTTGCCTGAAACCATGATCACAGGAATACCAGCCTCACGGAGGCGGCCCATACGGCTCACTAAATAGATGCCGGTATTATAATCCTTCCAGTCGCCATCGTAAAGGTCGCCGGCAAGGAGCACAAAAGCAACGTTTTCATCAAGCGCCAACTGAACAAGATTGTCAAAAGCCCTGCGGGCAACCAGCCGGATCTGCTCCAACGGGGCGTCCTGATACTCTTCAAGCCCCTTTAAAGGACTGTCGAGATGGATATCGGCAGCATGAAGAAAAGTAAACATAGTCCAAAGAGAGCATCAATAAAAGCGGTGAGACGCAAGCCTTTTCTGTAACTGTATGCTCAATATAGGGAGAACCGTTGTTTCGCCGTCAGGATTTTTTACTCTCAGGAACGCTTTTCACCTCTTTTGAAGCCACTGGCTCAACGAGTTTATCTTCAGCCTCGGTACTCTCTGCAACTTTATTGAATTCATTTTCCAGATCAGCCTGTGCTTTTTTAAACTCCCTCATTCCTTTGCCCAACCCGCGGGCAAGTTCAGGAAGTTTTGAAGGACCGAAAAACAACAGGACAACAAACAGAATCAGCAGCAGCTCCTGTCCACCCAATCCAAACATGGCAATTTCTCCAGGTTATATAAGAATGTTGTAACTTTAACAATAAAAACGATATATAACCAGAAAAGCCCTTAAAAAGGGCTTTCCTGGAAAGCAATTGAAAACCGTAGAGACACCTTATCATCACCTGTTTCACCAATTCACCACGCTTTGTCAAATACGGCATCAACAAAAAGAGTCAGTTTACTTTACAGCTTCTTTCTTTGCTTCTTCTTTCTTTACTTCTACTTTCTTGGAAGCTTTCTTGGCAACTTTCTTCTTAGGAGCCTTTTTCTTTGCTGCTGGTGCCTTTTCTGCTTTTACCTCAACCTTAGGTGCTGCTGCTGGAGCTGCTGCATCTGCCGCAAAAGAAACTCCACCAAAAAAACCGGTCATTGCAAGAGAAACTACGATACCTGCGATAAGATTCTTTTTCATAAGTTATTTTATTTTATTGCTTAATTGAAACCACTCAAAACACTTCTTAAAACTGAAGCAATCTGCTTCTCCCTAAATAGTACGCACTATGTACGATTTCCTTTCAAAATTATTTTTGATCTTGTAAATATTTTTCGAGCGCCATTTTTTTGCTGTTAGCATGGATTAAGCTCCTGCAAGCAGCCAAAACATCGTGCTTGCAAAGGAAAATAAAAACGGAACTAATAGTTCATTGCTTATATTAATACGGCTTTTTCATCAAAACTATTCTATCTGGCGGAGTTAAAGCAATCATGCACCCTCATGCACAGCGACAAAAGAAAACTGGAAAGTACCAATCATAATGACGCCTCTTGTCATGTATTTCAAAACATGCGATATGGTTGCGTCCATTGCCAGGTCATTTGCGATGAAAAGGGTTGCCCTGTTGATTTTATTCATCAAGAGGTCAATGCTGGTTATGAGAAGGTTACCGGCATCCAGAATGTCATTGGACTCAAGGCATCGGAGGTATTCCCTGATATAAAGAATTCACAACCGGAATTTATCGAGAAACACTTAAGAGTGGCTGAGACCGGGATTCCTGATCGGTTTGAATGTTACCTTGAAACATTGCATAAATGTTTTGATATCTCTGTCTATAGTTTGGAGAAGGGCTATTTTACAGCGATAATTGACGACATCACCGAACGAAAAGAGTCTGAACTGGAACTCAGAAAAAGTGAGGAACGGTTCAAGACACTTTTTAACAGTCATTCAGCCATTCAGGCGATTCTTGATCCCGATACAGGGAAGGTTCTTGATGTTAATCAGAAGGCAGCAGACTGGTATGGATGGACAGTTGAAGAGCTCAAACAGATGTACACCAGGGACATTAATACTCTTGCGCCTGAAGCCATAATAAGTAACCTTAAAACAGTACCTATCCGCAAGCAAAATAAATTTACAGGTTGCCATCGGCGGGCCGATGGATCAATTCGGGATGTCGAAATTTTCCGTAATAAAATAGAGCTGGATGGCAAACCAGTTATCCATGTCATCATTAATGATGTGACTGACCGTCTGAGGGATGAGGAAGAGTTACGGAGACTGACACGTGCTCTCCAGGCAACCAACAAATGCAACGAAGCACTTATTCACTCCGAGGATGAAATGGAACTTCTGCAAAAGATATGCAACATCATCGTCGAAACTGGCGGTTACCGGATGACATGGGTTGGTTATCCCGAACAAGATCAGGCAAAAAGTATATCTGTTGTTGCTGAGGCTGGTTTAGTTGGCGATTACATGAAAAATATTAAGGTCTCCTGGGATGATATTCCACAAGGGAGAGGACCTGTAGGAACGGCAATCCGTACTGGACGATCAAGTGCTGTAAAAAATATTCTTGACGATCCTATTTTTGAACCCTGGCGTATGGATGCAATAAGTCATGGCTATTCGTCACTTCTTTCTTTGCCGCTTAAAACCGAGAGTGAAGTGTTTGGCACCCTGACGATATATTCCGCTAAACCGAATGCATTTGATGCAGAAGAAAAAACGCTTCTCACCTCACTTGCAGACAACCTGGCCAATGGGATCACTATGTTGCGTCTCCATAAGGCACAAATTCAACTTGAGGAGGAACGGGAAAAGCTTCAAGCTCAATTGCTGCATTCCCAGAAAATGGAGATGGTTGGTCAGCTTGCCGGTGGTATAGCCCATGACTTTAACAACATGCTTGGGGTCATCCTCGGACATGCCGAAATGGCTCTTGAAAAAAAGAACCTTTCTTCATCAATCATCAGCGATCTTGATGCTATCCGAAGGGCGGCAACGAGATCTGCCGATCTGACCAGGCAGCTTCTCGCCTTTGCTCGCAAGCAAATAGCTTTGCCAATAACTCTTGATCTGAACGCGACGATCGAAGGAATGCTCTCTATGCTGAAACGGCTCATCGGTGAAAATATTTCACTGGATTGGATACCAACAAGAGAACAAAACCTGGTAAAGATAGACCCTTCGCAGCTTGACCAGATCCTGGTCAACCTCTGTGTCAACGCCCGTGACGCCATTACCGGCGACGGCCAAATCACCATCCAGACCGGCAGACTCTGCGTCAACAGAGAAGATTGCCCGTCCAGACATCTCTGTATCATACCGGGTGATTACATTACTCTTGCCGTCACCGATAATGGATCAGGTATTGAAAAAAAGAATCATTCACATATTTTTGAACCATTTTTTACGACCAAAGAAATTGGCAAAGGAACTGGCTTAGGACTTTCCACCGTCTACGGTATTGTGAAACAGAATAACGGCTGTATCACCTTTGAAAGTGAATGGGGTAAAGGTACAACATTCAAAATCAGCCTGCCCTTGCACAGAATACCAAATAAAAAGAAGATAGAATATGAAGCATCAGAGACGGTATCCTTGGAGAACAAAAAAACAGTACTTCTCTGTGAGGACCAACCAGATATTCTAAGTGTCTGTCAGCGAATTATTGAGCAGCAGGGTTATCTGGTAATTACGGCCACAACACCGAAAGAGGCGATCTCTATTGCCTCAAGCCACAAGGGACTTATCGACCTGCTTCTCACTGATGTTGTCATGCCGGAGATGAACGGCAGCCAACTTGCCGACAAAATACAATCAATCTGCCCGACAGTAAAAACACTCTTTATGTCCGGCTACACTTCTGATATCATTGCCAGTCACGGTGTGGTTGAAGATGGGGTAAACTTTATCCAGAAACCATTTAGCGGCCAACAACTCATCAGAAGCGTACAGAAGTCACTGGATATGGAATGGTAATGATTACTGCACCTTGCACGGCATACACGAAATAACGCTGAAGGAGTAAACTATGGATAGACTATTTCGCATTATCGACGCTTCGTTGGTAACGACTATCATTTCGGGCTTGCTCTACGTTTTGGGATATAACTATTATCTCTTCTATTATTCATACTTTGGTATAAACTTATTAGTACGAGATCCAGAAATAGCTTACATATTTAAAAAGGGATTTGACTTCAGCGGATACCTGTTGGTTATCATTTTTTGTACCGTGCTTGTCTACATGGTTCTTTCCCATATTTTTCTTTTTATTAATGGCAAAATCAACTCTATCACCCTCAAACAGGGAAAGGCAATTGCAGTAGCCCTCTCTTTATGTGCCTTCATGTTTGCGTTTACCTCGCTGCTTGATTATGTGCAAAGTTGCGCCGAATATACCGCATTGGTGTTTGTAAAAGCAAAGCGATCAGGGCAAGCGACTCTCTTTCTTCATGATGGAAAGAAATTACCTGGATCATTCAGTTTTTTCTTTCTTAATAAAGACAATGTTGTTCTCTTCAATACCGGTGTTCCGATGGGCAAAAAACCCAAACTGACAATTGTTCCTTCTCTTAACATCAGTTATATCGAGGTCAACTAACAGAAAATCATATATGCCTGAAATGAGCACCATCGATGAATGCTGTTCAGGAATAGCAACAGGAAAACGTCACTAAAAAAAGTATGGGTATCATTGAAGCGGTTTGTATCAGTACCGAAAAAGGTATCGTAAAAAAAACCGTTGACGACATCACACTCCGGCCTGACTGGGGAATAGAGGGCGATGCTCATGCAGGAAATTGGCATCGGCAAGTTTCGATCCTTGCCAGCGAAAGTATTGACAGAATGCGCCGCAAAATTCCTGAACTGGATCACGGTATGTTCGCTGAAAATATTGTGACCAGCGGCATTGACCTTTCGGTTCTCACAATCGGTGACTCATTGTTGATTGGAGATGCTATCGTTCTTGAGATTACCCAGATCGGCAAGGAGTGCCACAATGCGGGATGTGCCATACAGAGTGCAACCGGGGAATGCATTATGCCGAAAGAGGGTCTTTTCTGCCGTGTTGTACAGGGTGGAACAATCGCTCCGGGAATGGCTGTGGATAAGGTAATTGTATAAATTCTTCTGGTACTGAATGACGGGCATACTTTATCAAAACCATTTGGATTCATACTGACAAAATGTTAAAATAAATGCCTTGAATGATTCAAATAATCCACCCTTCCCATAAAACAAAACATAAAGGAATCCCGACTATGTCTCGTTTCGTTTCAGCCGCCTTTTGTGCACTCTTTGTTATTTCAATGAGCTCTGCCGCTGCCAATGCCGCCTATAATGCTTCAGCAGGGAAAGCCACATACGATGCAAGCTGTGTGACCTGCCACAAAACGGGTATGATGGGAGCCCCTAAAACCGGCGATAAGGCTGCATGGGCACCACGTATCGCTCAGGGCGAAGCTTTGCTGGTCAGCAAATCAATCAAAGGCTTCACTGGAAAAAACGGAATGATGCCTGCAAAAGGCGGCAATCCTAAACTTACCGACGCACAGGTTGGCAATGCTGTCGCTTATCTCGTTCAGCAGAGCAAGTAGGCACTCTTCCCTACATAATTACTGAAAGGCGGGAATCCCCGCCTTTTTTCTTTGGCTCTACGGATCTCTTGCTCCCCTGAATATAAGTTAATGAACTCTCGTCGCCGTAACCAGAAAAACCGGATATATTGCGGTTATACCTGACCTGTTTATTTTTTCGAACCTGTAAATCGTTTCAAACAATGTGACCTGAAGCCCAGCCATTTTCAGTTGATCCGACAGTTTTTCCCGATCAAACCCATGATGCACCTTTTCAAACGGATCATCGTGAAATAAACCATCTTCCAGGTCAAGATCGGCAATGGCGATAATCCCCCCGGGAGAAAGAAGATTAGTTATCCGATTCAGAAACCCTGCTGTATCAGCGATATGGTGCAGAGTCATGCTGCTGTAAATCAGCTCAAAGCTTTGATCATGTTCACCGGCCTCAGATGATGAAGACAGATCAATGCTGCTCACCTCAATGTTTTTTACTTGAGATGTACTTATTTTCTCCTTAAGCACCGTGAGCATTTCGCTGGATGTATCAATTGCTGAAAGCCTCTCAACCAGAGGTGCAATTTCAAAAGTAACCAGACCTGTACCACATCCGAATTCCAGAGCACGCATAGTTTTTGCGGGCTTTACCGCATCGATGATGGCCTTTGCAACGGCCAGGGCAAGAGCGCGACGTCGTGGATTCTCATCCCATTGCGATGCTTCGCGATTAAAT
>CAISRC010000052.1 GCA_903887845.1 uncultured Chlorobiaceae bacterium | reverse complement strand
CTGCGCTCAGTCGAAAACAAACAAGGGATTTCTACATCAAAAAATATGTCAAAGAGCAATGCTTTTGATACTATTGTGGAATAGTATATTGGTGATACTCATTTTTCAACATGTATCAAAAGACACTTTTTAGAGGTTCCCATAATACAATGACATCAACAAACGAAACTCATTATTATATATCATCAAGCACTGGTTTCAGTCAACGACTCAGGGAATATATTCTTAAAAAACATGGGTCAGTTAACTCGTTTTGCAGAAAAGTCGGTATAAAATATCCAGCGCAGATGACTCCCTATCTCAAAGGAAAATGTCGGCCTGGTAAAAAAATACTTGAGCGCCTGAATAAAGATGGTGCTGATATTCAATGGTTGTTGAACGGCCATTCAAATGAGGGTTCATTGGCACCGCTGAGCAATGTTATGGCGTTATCACGCTCTCGTATGGATATTGACAATTTGCTCAGACAGATTCGTTTGAATATGGGCAGGCCAGCCGATCTCTATAACCCTGTCATTGAGGCTTATGCCGTTATTGATCATCGAGGATACATTGTTGATTTGACTGGATCGATTGAAAAGTTTTTAGGCTATGAACTGAACGCATTATCTGAAGTTGAATTATCATCATTGATCCACCCGGAAGATTATGCAATGGTGCAGAGAATATTAAAAATAGATAGACAGGATGATGAGATCGTAACGTTTCAGTCGAGATTTAAAACTGGCGAAGGAAACTTTATAAATGTTGAATGTTGCCTCTATATCAGGTGTAAGCCGATGACAGATTTGAGTGAGTATACCATGATTTTACGGAAGTCGGGTCTTTAGATGTTTGATTATAACAATGATGTCCGGTTATGTAATCGGAGAGGGTCGTAAAATGAGACGGTTCAGCGCAGGTGATAAAATTATTTACCATAAACCAAAAAGCTCATTCTGTCCGGGTCCAAGGGCCAAGCAGGTTTATCCTCTTGAACATGGTGAAGCTTATCACTATGTGGTGGACAAGTTCTGGAAAGTCGACAAGGTCAATGATGACGGAACTCTTGATGTCGTAACCAGAACAGGCAAAAAAAACAGGCTTCTGGCGAGTGATCCGAATATCAGCAAAGTTCATCTGCTTCAGCATTTGTTTTACCGCAAGCGTTTTCCGGATATCAATAAGGCTTAAGGCTTTACAAATATCGCTTGTTTCATTACTGACCATTTTGCCGTTGCATGTTCTCCTGATGGCAAAATAGTCTGCGGCGACAGTGTTGCATTGTTGAAATCTGCATCCATTATGTTTGCTCCTTTCAAGTTTGCCCCTTTCAAGTTTGCTCCATCCAGATCAGCATTAAGCAGAGATGCACCTTCCAGATTTGCTTCACTCAGGTTTGCTCCGTTGAGCACTGCTCCGTAAAGAATTGCTTTTGACATGTTGGTATTGCTGAGATCGGCTCCTTTGAGAAAGGCCCGGTCAAGGTTAGCGCCCTGAAGATTGGCTCCATGCATCCGTGCTGACTTTAAATCTGCTTTATGGAAATTGGCATTGATGAGATTGGCATTTTCCATATCTGCATTATCAAGAGAGGCATTTTCAAAATTCGCATTGGGCAGTGCCATCTGCCGTATGCTCTTGCCTGTTTCGATTATTTCTGCGTTGCGGGTTCCAGAGGTATACGGTGTTGAATGCTCGATAGAGGGTGGCGTGTTGTCAGTTGGCAAGGCATTCTCCGGTTCACTGACAAATGTTGCATTATGCATTGTACTCCAGCGCGAAGTAGCTCTTTCACCTGAAGGAAGTATGGTGTTGTTTGAAAGCGTGGTTCCTGAAAGATTTGCCTGTTCAATAAATGTTGCGCCTTTAAGGTTCGTGCCTTTAAGATTTGCATTTGCAAAATTCGCCTCGAAAAGATTGGCATTAGCCATGTTGGCTCTGCATAAGTCGGCATTTTCCATCATGCTCCATCTGAGGTTTGCTCCCTGAACGTTTGCATCCCTGAGTTTTGCGCCTTTCATGAACGCGCCCTTGAGATTTGCCTTGACAAGGCAGGCTGTGGAAAGGTCGGCATTTTCAAGTGGAGCCCTGGAGAGATCAATAGTATGTCCGGGTGTTGCAGGAGGCTTCGCATTCCAGGCCGAAAGATTGTTTTTAAGCAAGTTAAGAGTTTCTGGATCGTACGCTGATACCGTTTGGTACATGAGTACCATTCCCATGGTGAGAATCCCTATAGACCATTTATTGTTCATGCCAAATCATATTTTGCTTGTTAGAAGCATGCTCGCGCTGTTTCCGCATCGCAATGAGAAAGGAAACTTTCATTTTAAGAGAAAGTAGGAAAATTGCTGCTGTGTAAAGAAACTATATTGCTGTTATCAGTGTTTTTATTGTAATGTATTATTAAATAATAATTTGTAATTAAGTCTGTTTAAATGGAGTTTCATGGATAACGGAAGTATGTATAGCGGCAAAGTTCTTGTCGCAGGGGCTACTGGAAAGACCGGTCAATGGGTTGTAAAACGACTTTTGCATTACGGTGTTCCGGTCAGGGTATTTTCGAGGGATAAGGACAAGGCATTGCGTCTGTTTGGTGACCATGTTGAAATCGTTACCGGAAAAATTCAAAACGCTCTTGATATTGCATCTGCGGCAGCGGGTTGTGATGCTGTAATTTCTACACTTGGTTCCAGCTCTTATTCCGGGGAATCTTCACCTGCAGATGTGGATCGGGATGGGGTGATGAGGCTGGCCGATGAGGCAGCAAAAGCCGGAGTAAAGCACTTTGGACTTGTCAGCTCTCTTGCCGTTACCAGATGGTATCATCCACTCAATCTTTTTGCAGGTGTGCTGCTGAAAAAATGGGAAGCTGAGGAGCATGTGAGGAAAGTATTCGCCAATGAAGGACGTTCGTATACCATTGTACGGCCAGGAGGCTTGAAAGACGGTGAACCTTTGCACTACAAGCTTCATATTGATACCGGTGACCGGTTATGGAACGGGTTTATCAACCGTTCTGATGTAGCCGAGCTTCTTGTGGTCGCATTATGGCTTGGCAAGGCAAAAAACAAAACTTTTGAAGTGGTTAATGAAAGTGAGCAGCCTCAGACGGATCTTGGGCAATACTATGATGCACTTCCTGAATAGCTGATTCAGCATCCGTTTTCAAGATTTCCAATGACTTTAATTAACTCCTGACCGCTGAATGGTTTTTTCAGAGTATTGTTTGCGCCGAGAACATTGGCCAGAACAAGGTAGTTTTCCGGGCTTACTTTTCCGCCGCCAGAAATAGCCAGAATTTTTATCGCAGGATATTTCTTTTTTACTTCGATAATAGTTTCAATACCCTCCATTTCAGGCATGATCAGGTCGGTGATCATGATGGAAATGTCATGCTGTTTCTGCAGGATCTGGAGTCCGGTCTTGCCGTTGTCGGCCTCAAAAACGGTATAGTTTTCTTTTTTCAGCGCTATGCTGATAAATTTTCGTACTGCAGCGTCATCGTCAATAACAAGAATTTTCATGATACGTCAGGTTATGAGTTTTTTCCGGAAATTATTCCATTGATTATGGATGCCAACTCTGCCAGTTTGACCGGTTTTTTCAGAAATTTGCAGATGCCGTAATTGCTGAGAGGAGTTGTCTGTTCCATATCTTTTCCATACCCGGTCATAAGGATTACAGGTAGAAGAGGTCTGATCCTGTGTAGTTTTTCAGCAAGTTCAATGCCTGTCATTTCAGGCATGGTCAGGTCGGTGATGATGATATCGAAACGTTCAGGATTCTGACGGAACCGTTCAAGAGCTTGCAGGGGCGAGCTCATCGCTTCTATTCTGAATCCAAGTTTTGTAATCATCATGGTCATTATTTTGAGAACACTCGATTCATCGTCGACAAAGAGAATACTCCCATTTCCTTTTGCAGGAACATCCTGGATGGCAACTTTCCCGGTTTCTTCATTGATTACAGGAAGATATGCCGTGAACGTGGTTCCCTTTTCCTTATTGCTGTCAACGATAATCTCACCGCCAAAGCTTGTGATAATACCATGGACAACGGAAAGGCCAAGGCCGGTACCTTTATTGACTGATTTTGTGGTAAAGAACGGCTCGAATATCCGTTCCATTGTGGTTTCATCCATTCCTGTTCCTGTATCAGAAATACTGAGTTTGACATAACTTTTTGCGTGAAGTTTCGGCAGCAGTTTCATGATGTCAGCGTCAGGGATAATCTCTGTGAGTTCAATTTTCAGTAATCCTCCTGATTCCTCCATTGCATGGAAAGCATTGGTGCAGAGATTTACGATGACCTGATGGATTTGTGACGGATCAGCAAGTATATTTGGACAGAAATTGTCAAGATGTTGTTCAATGGTAATCGTCGATGGTATCAAGGGACGAAGCAGCTTAAGGGCTTCACCAACAATCTTTTGAACGCTGACAATATCCGGTGTATTTTCCTGGGCCTTACTGAAAGTCAGGATTTGTCCGACAAGATTTTTTGCATGTTCAGCAGCTTGTGAGATTTCAATGAAGTAGTCGTACAGGGGCTCTTCTTTGCTGAGGCCGAGTACGCCCATTTCAGCATACCCGAGAATAGGGGTAAGGATATTGTTGAAATCATGCGCAATACCTCCAGCAAGTGTTCCGATGGTTTCAAGGCGCTGGGTTTTGCGGAGATTGGATTCAAGCCGGTGTTTTTCCTCTTGCGCCATGATGCGTTCTGTGATGTCAAACAGAATGCCGTCGATCCCGGTGAAAAGACCGTTCGGTGAAAAAGCGGAAGTTTTTCGGTCTTCAAGCCATCTGATAGATCCGTTTTTCATGACGATACGGAAACAAAGGGCAAGTGATGTTTTTGCTGATCTCAGTGTCTGATTTGCGGTAACAATGGCATGACGGTCTTCCGGATGGATCATTGCACTGGTTTCAAAGAATTCATGTTCGAACTCTTCTCTGGTATAATCCTGCAGAAAATCACTGATCATTGAGAGCATTATTGTTTTGCCTTCGTCATTGGTGCGATAGACAGCTCCCGGAATATTGTTGATCAGGGTTTTAAATTCCTTGACCATTCGTTTGTGCAGAGCATTGGTTCGTAAGGTTTTTTCCGCTTTTTTCAGCTCGGTAAGATCAACCACCAATGATCGCGCTCCAATAACCAGACCGCTCTGGATGATCGGCAGGCTGTAGATTTGAGCAGGGAACATGCTGCCGTCTTTTCTGACGGCCATAAACTCTTTGGACACATGGTTGCCCTCTTTTACAGCATCAAAAATAACCAATGCTTTTTCTCGCTCCTGTGGAATACAGAAACTGAACCCGGAAATGCCCAGAGTCTGATCTTCAGGGGTGTGCCTGAAAATATCAAAGCTTTTCTTGTTGGCATACGTGATGATGCCGTTTAAATCGGTCTCAAACAGTGCGAGAGGCAGGAGTTCAGTCAGTTCTCTGAACCGTTTTTCACTCTCTCTCAAGGTCTGTTCTGAGAGTACTCGCTCTGAAAAATCACGACTGATACCAAACAAAACGGGTTTGTTGTTCCAGATTCCCCTGGTGATTTTGGTTTCGACGGGTATCAGTGTTCCTGAATTTGTTATTAATGGTACAAGGCAGGAGGTTTGTTCTCCGGCAATCATTCCCTCAATATTGGCTTGTGCGATTTCCCATTGTTCTTTTGGGTGAAAATAGAGCACATGTTTACCGCAGATTGCATCTGCTGAATACCCCAATTTTTTTCTCACAGCGGCATTGGTGTGAATAACATCTCCCCCCATGTCGACGATAAAGAGTAAATCGTCAACAGTGTCGAACAGCGATTCAAGGTTGCTTTTTGCCTCCGCAATCTCTTCTTCCTGGCGAGCCTGCATGATGGCTGCGCCGATATGTGACGTAATGGTTTCGAGCCCTTGCCGGGCAAGTTCCGGGACTTGAGCAAGTGAGTGTGATGCGACATTGAGGCAGGCAATCACCTCTCCCCTGTAGCTTATCGGGATGATAGCGATGGCTTTCAGTTGTTCGGTCAGCAGTAACTCGTGGTGTTCAATAGACAGTTCGTTGAACTTATGGTATATAGGTTTTCCCTTCAGAATGAGCCGGGCATTGTCGGAATCGAAGTGATATGATGACGAATGATCGACGAACGATTGTGGTAATCCTTCATGAATGGAAAGAGTTATTTTTGCTTCGTTGTTGTTGACCAGATAAATGCCTCCGCAATCCAGTCCCGAAGCTAACAAGGCCGCCTTGAGGCAGGTTTGCAGCGTCTCCTCGACAGATGATGAGCTGTTGAGTTTAATGGCAAGATCAAGCTCAGCCTGGATAAAGTGTTCAACCTGCTTGCGCTGCAGTGCATTGGCAATAATACCTCCCGCAAGCTTCAGAACGGAAACCGTTTCAGGTCGCCAGTGCTGTTCTTGCTCTACGGCATCAAAACCGATATAACCGAAGGGAGATGACCCGGCGATAAGGGGGATGACAATCAGCGACTTGATGTTCTGGGATTCCAGGATCTCTTTTTCAGCCGATGCTTCCCTGGGTATATCGGCAATACGGTCAAGCTGAATAGTCTTGTTGTTTCGAATCTGCTCCATCCACCAGGGGAAGATACTGGTGGGAACCTCTTTCAGCCGGTCAATTTCCGCTTCAATGCCTTTTGCGCACCATTCATGAGTGTTGTCCATCAGACGAAGATCATCGCGGAACTGAAAAATATAGCTGCGGTCTGCCCCAACAAATTCACCGATCAGTTGTAAGGTGCTGTTGATCATCGTATCAATATGCTCGAAAGGCAGATTGATAAACTGATTTGAGAGCGCAGTGACCAGACGTTCGAATGCGATGCTTTGAGCAAGGGCGTGTTCAGAATTTTTGCGTGCAGTAATATTCTCGTGGGATCCAACCATGCGGATCGGATTGCCTTGCATATCTCGCTCAAATACTTTGCCCCGGTCAAGCAGCCAGACCCAGTGACCAAGCTTGTGGCGCATCCTGACTTCCATTCTGTAAGAACTGGTTTTGCCAGCAAAATGCTCCTCAAGCAACCGATTGGATTCGGAAATATCTTCCGGATGACACCGCTCGGTCCATGTGTTGATTGTTATTGGTTCAAGCTCATCAAGGCTATAGCCGATCAAAGAGGCCCATTCTTTATTAACAGTCAGCTTTCCTGTATCGACATTCCAGTCCCAGTATCCGACCTGTGTTGCCTCAACAACCATATTGAACGTTCTGTATGCCGCTTCATAAGCAGCGGCTTTCCTTTCAACGTCATAAAGTTTTTTTCTGAGAACGGCATTTTCCGTTCGCAGATCATCCTGTTGGAGGTGTAATTCTGGCGTCTCTCTTTGCATGATGCGTTAGAATTTTAGACTTTTCAGAACTGTTTGTCAGAGATGCTGTGCGCAGGGGCGATTGATTTGATGATGATATCGGTGATGAAGACAATGATGATGTTGATCATGACGGATACAAAGATATACCATGTCCAGGCAAGTCCGAAATGTTTCAGCACGAAAACAATAGCCATGCTGGCGACGAGACCAGTGGCCAGACTGGCCGTATGAAAGTGGCGTTTGCTTTTTGAGAGCAGAAAGAGTCCCAGAAGGCCTCCATACGTGAAAGAGGCGATTTCAAGGCCAACCATGACTATTGCCTTGTTGCCTGCGTCAAACATAAGAGCAATGATTATCAACACAATCGCCCAGATAAAACTGATAATCCTTGAAAAACCGAGTGAGGCCGTTCCGCCCAGAATGTCGTTGACGGTTGAAGAGGCGAGGGCGTTGATGGCTGAGCTGTGGGTTGACATTGCGGCTGATAACACACCGGCGATCAGTAATCCTTTTAGTCCGGCAGGAAGATAGTGAACAATAAAAAAGGCAAATTCCCGATCTTTTTCCATGGGAATTCCATGCATGAACATTGAGATCAGGGAGCCTGCAAGAAGAAAAACAGAAAACTGAAAAAAGACAAAAAAGCCGCTGCCAATCATTGCTTTTCTTGCTGACCGGAGATTCTTGCAGCCGAGCACCCGCTGGACCATCATATAGTCGACCCCGTGCGACGAGAGGGAGAGCAAAATGCCGCCAATAAAAGCACTGAAAAAGGTGAGCGGGTTGGTCAAGAAATGAGGATCGGTATTGATGATGTTCAGTTTTCCGGAGCTGACCAGTGATGTCAGTACCTCCGGCAGGCCCTTGTCGATACTGTGAAGCAGAAAAACAATGGAGAGAAGCCCCCCCAAAAGATAAAGGCTGAACTGAAAACTTTCGAGCCAGACAACCGCCTTGATGCCGCCTGACAGGGTATAGATAAGGGTGACCATGCCGATAATCATGACCGAAAGGGGGAGTGACCACCCCGTGACCACCTGTACAACCACGCCAGCGGCCAGAAACCTGATGGCATCACCAAGGGTTCTGGTAACAAGAAAAACCAGAGCGGCCACTTTTTGCATTCCGTTACCAAAACGGATGCCGATGATTTCATAGATAGAGCTCACACCGTGCTTGAAATACATAGGCAGGAGAATTGCACTGACCAGAATTCGTCCAATAATGTAGCCCATAGCCAGTTGCAGAAAACTCCAGTCACCCCGGTAGGCAAGACCCGGAACGCTGACAAAGGTCAGTACCGACGTTTCTGAGGCAACAATAGAGAGCATTGAGACAATCCAGGGGAGATTGTGATTTCCGAGGAAATAGTCGTTGCTGCTTTTGTTGCTTTTTCCATGCCACAACCCGAAAAGCGTATTTCCGACCAGAAAGAGAATAATGATGGCAAGATCAATGGGCTGCATGGAGAACAATGGTTTACTTGCTGTTTGAAGGTTGCTTCAGTGCTTTTTCTCGTGAAGGAGCACAAGCATTATGGTTCGTACAGGTGAAAGCCCGATTTGATGCTACTGAATTCAGTTTCTTCATGCCGCCATGAAGCAAGAATGTCGCAGGTATTGCAACCATTTTTGATAGCGGCGCGGATGCGGCTGCTTCCTGTCAGAAGATCGAAGGCAGGAATGGTATCGTTGAATTCATACACGCCGCATAAAAACTGCAGACGTTCAGGGTAGAGCTCATACAGGGCTGAAGTCATGGCAACACCGGTCGCAAATGATCTGAATCGGGAGTGATCGGTAACCTGCAGCCAGATGCCACCAATAACCTCTCCAACAAACTTATGAAATGTTGGTTTGAACCATACCGGACGAAAAAGAACACCTTCGAGGCTGTATGCGGCACATCGTTCGGCAAGGTCGTACGGTTTTATGAACGGCGCTCCGGAAAGCTGGAACGGTGTGGTCGTACCTCTTCCTTCAGAGACGTTGAGCCCTTCAAACAGGCACATACCAGGATAAACCTCCGCAGTAGCAAAGGTTGGCATGTTGGGTGAGGGAGGAATCCAGGGCTGGCCTGTTTCATGGAACAGCATGGAGCGCCGCCAGCCTTCCATAGCGATGACGTTGAGGTTGACATCAAGTTTTTTGAAGTCACGATAGAGAAGAGCTAACTCTCCTGCAGTCATACCGTGGCGCACCGGTACAGGGAAAACGCCGACAAACGAGCAGAACGTTAGGTCGAGAAGCGGTCCCTCTACTATGATGCCTCCTAATGGATTCGGACGGTCGAGTACCATGATTTCTATGTCCATACCCGAAACTGCCTCCATAAAAAGTGCAAGCGTGTTGATGTAGGTGTAATATCTGGAGCCGACATCCTGAATATCGAAAATGATAAGGTCAAGATTATTGAGTACCGCTTTGTCAGGAATAAGTGTCTTTGCAGAATCGCCGTAGAGACTGACTACTTCACAGCGCACTTCCGGCTGATATCTGACGCCTATCTGATCTTGCTCAGTGGCAAAAAGTCCATGTTCGGGAGAAAAAATTTTTTGGATATGAAGGTCTTTCTTTCTCAGTATGTCCCATGAATATTTCAGGTCAGGGGTTATAGATGTCTGATTGACGATCAGTCCGATATTTTTGTTTTGAATACGGTTAGTGTTCCTGATCAGGATGTCGAGACCTGTTGCTACCATCAGTTTTTCCTTTTATGTTCCGGTTCTTCCATGACTATTGTACTGTAGTGATCGACAACAGCATTGATAATGGTACTTCCTGATTTGACCTCGGCTCCTGAAAGCAGCACTGAGTTCCTGATGATACTTTTTGGGCCGATATAGCAACCTTTTCCAATAACGGAGCAGAAAATCTCCGCATCCGGGCTGATGACAGCTTCTGGAGAGATCGCATGGGGCCGCGTGCCAATCGCCAAGTTCATCTGGTCACCGAGATCGGTAATAACAGATGCACTATTGATATTAGCCTGCCAGAAGCTTTGCATGGTGCCGATGTCCATCCATAATCCTTTATGCTGGTAATAGCTGAGGCCGCCGTTATCGATAAGTCCTGTAAATCCAGTGTCGACAATTCCCGAAAACTCTGCTTTCATAAAGCGGAAGATTTCCGGACTGAGAACAGCCGTACCTGTATAAATGAAAGAGGATACGAGACCGGTATACCGCTGGTTTCTGAAATCCTTGACCAGACCTTCCTCAATACCAACAGAACCTATGGCGGCAGCTTTCGGTGTTTCATAAAGGGTGAGGGTTCCTCCACGACCAGATTCTTGGTGATGTCGTATAAGTGCACCAAAGTCAATATCGGTAATAATATCGCTGTTGACCAGTAGAAACTCATCCGCTCCGAGGAGTTTTTCGCATTTTTTAAGGCCTCCTCCTGTTCCGAGAATTACAGGTTCTTCCGAAAAAGAGATATCCATATCTGGGAGATTGCTCGCTTTGACAAAGTTTTGTATTGCTTCGGCATGATGATGGATGTTGCAGATAATTTCTCTGATTCCTGCTTGCTTTAACAAAAATAAAGTGTAGAAAAGAGAGGGGATATTGAGAACGGGAATCAGTGGTTTCGGGAGATGATCGGTCAAGGGACGCAGACGGGTGCCGAGGCCAGCGGCAAGGACAAATGCTTTCATGATTCCACTCGGTCAAAAAGAGGCTTAAGAATTTTTCCTGCCGCTTTCAGTTCGGCTCTTGCTTCAATATAATCAGGAATGTAGGCCAGTGTGGGTGAAATTGAGTGTTCGAAGGTGCTGTTTTTTTTGACTCTGGTCTGGTAACAGAAGGTTCCAATGGCCTTGATATTGCGCTGAAAGGCCATTATGTCAAAATAAAAAAGATATTCGTCGAAACTCATGGTACAAAGTCCGTAACTGCGGAGCGCATTGTAGTGATATGCTTTCAGAGATTCGGCTAGCACAGGGGGAAGTTTGACATAAGAATCCTTGATAAGGGAGACGGCATCATATTGCGGCAGGCCCATACGGGCATCCTGAAAGTCGATAATTACCGGTTTTGTGTGGTGAATCAGAATATTGCGACTGTGAAAGTCCCTGTGATTCAGCACAAAGTGGCGAGGTTTGACGAGAAGCTTCGAAATAGTTTCAAATTCATGTCGTAATACGTTGATTGACTGCTGGTCAAAGGCTGGAGCAAAATAGTTGAGCAAACCGTATTCTATAAAAAAATCAAATTCGAAAATGAGTTTGTCAACATCAAAACTGATGCTGAACGGAATGTTGTTGTTACCACCAATTGCTTGAAGTTGTATCAGGATGTCAATAATCTCTTTATAGAGTCCAGGCAGTGCATGCTCTGATGGCGAATCAAAAACATTTTGCAGCATCAAATTCCCGCAGTCTTCAAGAAGCAGTAGCCCTTTTTCTGTATCTATTGCCATGATTTTTGGAACAGGAATGTCATACAGGGATAAAAGTTCATGTATGACCAGAAATGGGTAGGCTTCCATCGTTGATGTTTCAAGCACCGGATCATAACAGGCAACGGCGGTGTTGTTTGTCCCGATCACCCGGAAATACTGGCGGCTTGAGGCATCGCCCTGTATTTTGGTAATAGAAAGGGTGCGGCTGCAACAAGAGTTAAAAAGAGCAGTGATATTTTCGCGGATGGCCATACAGCAATGTTCTGTCGGTATCGTTTCAATGGAGTCAATGGAGGCAAAAAAAAAGCACCCTATAAGGTGCTTTTTTTAAAAAACTCAACACTTATCTTTTAGGTGCGATAGCAGAAGAGATGCTCTGCAAAACCTGGTTCAGAGTGTAGATAATGTTGCTAAACAGATCGGTGGTAGTCTTGCCGAGAGGCTCAGCAAGCTGTGATGCTGTCTTGATTCCGCTGTTCAGAAATTCAACCTGCTGTTGGGCAAGTTTCCCCAGGGTATCAATAAGGTTATTGATGGCACCTGATACGTCGCTGCTTCCGTTTGACATGGCTTTTATTGTTTTGAGGTTATAAGAGAGATGTTGTTCAATATTGTGTTTTCGGTTATATCGCTCAGTACTTGGATTAAGTTAAAACATTTTCAACTCCAGAGCAAATAGAAAAATAAGTGTAGAACACTTTCATTCCGTCTGAAATTATCCGGGGTGACATTCCTGACGTTTTGGTATCAGACTTTCGCCCTTTTTCATTGAAATTCTTGGCAAAAGATAAAATTAATTCTCTTATTTTAGTTTACGATAAAGTGTTATCCAAAAGTTCACTGTTGAAAAAGTATGATAGATTTTACGTATTGCATGGAATTGGCTTTTCGGG
>CAISRC010000051.1 GCA_903887845.1 uncultured Chlorobiaceae bacterium | reverse complement strand
CTCAAATTTATGACAGAAACGATCATGTCACAGATCATGCAGCAGGCAACTGAAAGCATGCTGTGCAAGGTGCAATCAGATATCTGCTGTTCGGTGCCGGAACTTATTGTTGAGGGAGGGAAAAAATAGGCCAGTTTTTTAAGTTCCAAGCGGTTCTTGAATTGCTGATTGTCTGTTAACCTGTGGAAACGAGGTCCACAAAAAAGTTTGATGAAAGGGACGGTCATGATTGTCAAACAGTTTCATACCGGGGGTGACAGAAACTTCGGTTATCTTGTTGCCGATGAGGTGTCGGGTGAAGCGATGGTCGTTGATGCCTCCTTCAATCCCGGCATCATTGTCCGGTTTGCTGCTGAGCGTGGTTTTATCATCAGGTATATCTTTTCAACCCACGATCATGACGATCATACCAATGGGAATGAGGCCATCAGCAAATTGACGGCTCTTGTTCCCCTCCTCTACGGGGATACCTGTTCCCTTACTGGTATCAAAGTGGAAGATGGCGCTCTCTTTCCGCTTGGTTCTCTTGAAGCGCGTATCCTGCATACACCGGGTCATACCAAAGACTCGGTCTGTATTTCTATCAGCGATGCGCTTTTTACCGGAGATACTCTGTTTACAGGGAAAGTTGGAGGAACAGCGACTGAAGAGCAGGGGCGTCAGGAATATGAGTCACTGCATCACAAACTCATGGTGTTGCCCGAAGAGACAACGGTCTATCCGGGACACGATTATGGCGTCTCGCCGGTCTCATCTATCGGCAATGAGCGAGCGACCAATCCATTTCTTCTTCAGAAAAATTTCAGGGAGTTTCTTTTTCTCAAACAAAACTGGGCAGCGTACAAAAAAACTCACAGTATTGCATAATTTGAGTTTAAATTGAGCCATTGTTGCATTTTGTTATTAATTTTTTTATAAATTGCTATAGTTATATAGTTGCACGTTTACTTGCGCTCATTTCCATGGGTAGTAGTCTTCTTTACCCCCGTTTCCTGCGTTTTGACATAACATCGATGCCCGTTTATCTTTTCTGTTACAGGAGGAGATGGGCCTTATGAGCTTTTTAAATCTTAAGTAACATTGACACTATGGATCAGCTTATAACATTACGGACTATGCCGGTATCTGCCCTTATGCGGAAGGAATTTCAAATAATCAAGGGAAGCTGCACCGTAGCTGAGGCTCTCCAGATTATGAAGCAGAGCAAGGAGAGCGGTCTTATAGTCGAGCCTCGTAACGAAGATGATTGTTACGGTATCGTTACGGAAAAAGATATTCTTGAAAAAGTGATCGATCCGGGCGAGGATATTCACCGCGATCCATGGAATACCCCTGTATTTCAGATTATGAGCAAGCCGATTATCAGTGTCAATCCAAGTCTCAGGATAAAGTATGCGCTTCGTCTGATGAAACGAACCAATATCAGGCGCCTTACCGTTATGGAAAACAATAAAGTTCTTGGTCTCCTCAATATGACAGATGTTCTTCACGCAGTCGAAGAACTTCCGGTTCATGACGACCATGTAGCATTGTAGTCGTCAGGATACCTTATACGGTTTTCCTCAGTTAATACCAGAACATTCAATTTCAATGAGCAGGGCCTGGCTGTTGCAGCGCTCTGCTCATGTAATCAGAGAGGCTCTCTTTACAGCTTCATAAGGAAATTTAGCGTATGAAACCATTTGATGTTGTTATTGTCGGTGGCGGCGGGGCGGGGCTCTATGCTGCCATGGAGGCCATGAAAACCAATCCGTCTCTGAATATCGCGGTGCTCTCCAAAGTGTATCCGAACCGTTCACATACCTCTGCAGCACAGGGCGGGGCCAATGCAGCCCTTGCCAACAAGGCAAAGGATGATACCGTCGAAATGCATATTTTCGATACTATCAAAGGCGGCGATTATCTTGCGGATCAGGATGCCGTTCATGTGCTTTGTTCAGAGGCGCCTAAAATTATCCGTGAACTTGAAAATATGGGCACGCCGTGGTCAAGAATGCCGGACAACACCATTGCACAGCGCCCATTCGGCGGGGCAACGCTGCCAAGGTGCTGCTACTGCTCCGATAAAACTGGACATACCATTCTGCAGACACTTTACGAACAGTGTTTGAAAAAAGGGGTGATTTTCTTCAATGAATATTTTGCGCTGAACCTGTCAGTCAACGGCAGTCGTTCGAGAGGGTTGATTGCCATGAATATGAAGAGCGGCAAAGTAGAGGCTTTTCCGGCAAGAACCGTGATTTTTGCTACTGGAGGATATGCGAAGATGTACTGGAACCGTTCAAGCAATGCTGCGGGTAATACCGGAGACGGTCAGGCCATTGCTTTCCGTTCAGGTATTCCTCTGAAAGATATGGAGTTTGTCCAGTTTCATCCTACAGGATTGAGAAAGAGTGGACTGCTCATCACAGAAGGTGCAAGAGGTGAGGGCGGTTATCTGGTCAATAAGGACGGAGAACGTTTCATGGCAAGGTACGCGAAAGAAAAGATGGAGCTTGGCCCGAGGGATCTTGTGTCGCGTTCGATTGAAACAGAAATTCTTGAAGGAAGGGGTTTCGACAGCCCTGCCGGGACCTATATCCATCTTGACCTTACCCATCTCGGAGCGGATCTCATCAAGTCGAGGTTGCCCCAGATACGGGAAATGTCGATGCAGTTTGAAGGCGTCGATCCAATAGAAGAGCCGATTCCAATCAGGCCGACCGCCCATTATTCGATGGGAGGGATTGATACCGATAATTTCGGAAGAACGGCTATGGAGGGAGTGTATGCGGCTGGCGAATGTGGTTGTGTCTCCGTGCATGGCGCAAATCGTCTTGGAGGCAATTCTCTGCTTGATATTCTTGTGTTTGGTCGTATTGCCGGTCACACCGCCGCTGAAGAGGCTCGAAAATTTGAGCCGGGGAGCATTCCGGAAGTCGAGCTCAAGGAGCAGTTGGATGCTTTGAGGGGTGGCATGCACTCTTCCGGAAATTATGAACGGTATGGCGCGTTGCGGGAGGATCTTGGCAAGACTCTTGCACGCAATGTCGGTATTTACAGAGAATCATCCCTGTTGAAGAAGGGTATAGAGGAGATTTCGGAACTTAAAGAGCGATTCAAAAAAGTCCGGGTCTTTGATACCAGTGATGTTTTCAATACCAACCTTATGCAGGTGCTTGAACTGAAAAATATGCTGGATCTGGCTGAAACCGTTGCTGCCGGCGCTTATGCCCGTGAGGAGAGCCGGGGTTCTCATACCCGTGTCGATTTTCCTGTAAGGGATGACGCAAACTGGCACAAGCATACACTGGCAACCCTGATCAATGGTAAAGTCGTTCTTGGTGAAAAGCCGGTAACGATGGGACGTTATGAACTCCAGGAAAGAACTTATTAACTATTTTGCTTATGACGGTGCCAATAGATCAGCATTTAGAAGAGGGAAAAAAAGATGTCACCTTTCGCGTTTTCCGCTTCAATCCACAGGTTGACAGTAAGTCATATTTTGATGATTATACCATACCCGTAGAAAGAGGTATTACGGTGCTCAGGTCGTTGAATTATATCAAGGAGCACATTGATGCCTCGGTCAGCTTCAGGGCTTTCTGTCAGGCAGGAATCTGTGGTTCCTGCGGCATGAGGATCAACGGCCTTTCCAAACTTGCCTGCACCACGCAGGTTTGGGATGTGCTTGCCAAAAGTCGGGAGCAAGGCATCATCAAGGTTGAGCCCCTGCGCAACCTGCCGCTTGTCAAAGATCTTATTGTCGATATGGACCCGCTTGTCGACAAGATGAAGCACTACTCAAACTGGATCGACTCAACCATGTCTGAGGCCAGTATGGGTAAAAAGGAGTTTCTGATATCCGAAGAGGAGTTCCTCCGCTACGACAAGGCGACTGACTGTATTCTTTGCGCTTCGTGTGTTTCAGAGTGCAGCATTTTGAGGGCGAACAAGGAGTATGTTTCTCCTGCTGTGCTGCTGAAATCATATCGCATGAATGTTGACATCCGTGATGCCATTCACGATCAGCGTCTTGCTGAACTGGTCAAGGATCATGGCGTCTGGGATTGTACCCACTGCTATCGTTGCCAGGAAAGCTGCGTCAAAAGCATTCCGATCATGGATGCCATCCATGGCATACGCGAAGATGCCATTGAGAGCAGAGGCGTGAAAGACACCAGCGGCGCAAAACATGCGGAAGCCTTCATGTCCGATATTGAGAAGAAAGGCAAACTGGTCGAAGCCACTTTGCCGATACGTACCAATGGGGTAGTCTGGACGCTGCAGAACTTGCTGCCGATGGCCGTGAAAATGATCATGAAACGCCGCACGCCGCCTCCGCCTCCGCTGGTTAAATCAGCCAAAGGGATAAAGATATTCAGAGAGATGTTCAGGGAGATGACCGAACATGTCAAGCAGGACCACAAATCTCATAAAAAATAACAGGGGAGAACTGCTGAATGAAGCGATACGCCTATTACCTGAGCTGCATCAATGAGTCCATGACCAAAGAGGTGGACCGTTCAATCGATCTTTGGCAGAAAGATCTTGGCATTGAGCTTGTCAAACTGCACGAAGGCACCTGCTGCGGGGGAAGCAACCTCGATTATGTCAGCCCGAAACATTTTGCGCTGGTCAATGGACGCAATATTGCACTCGCCGAGAAGCTGGGGCTTGATCTTATTGTCTCCTGCAATACCTGCCTGATGACGATTCGAAGCGCCAAGAAAAAGCTTGATGAAACACCAGCCCTGAAAAAAGAGGTCAATGAGATTCTGAAAAAGGAGGGGCTTGAATACCGTGGCACGTCAGAGGTTCGGCACCTGCTCTGGGTGCTGGTCGATGATGTAGGGCTGGATACCATCCGACAGAAGGTCAAGGTTCCCCTGAAGAATTACCGGATTGCTCCTTTTTATGGTTGTCACATTCTCCGGCCCTCAACTGTTCTTGGTCATGACAATCCTCTTGACCCAACATCACTTGACCAGTTGATTGAGGCGCTGGGTGGTCAAACGATACCCTACAAACACAAAAATCGCTGCTGTGGATTTCACACCCTGCTGGTTGCCGAGCAGGAGTCACTCAATGTGGCGGCAGAGGCACTCCAGGAGGCAATTCAGGCGAAAGCTGATTTTATTGTAACACCATGTCCCCTGTGCCATACATCCCTTGATGGCTATCAGGCCAAGGCGCTCAAACATGCAGGTGTTGAGACCTCGATTCCAGTGTTTCATATCTCTGAAATGATTGGTCTTGCACTCGGATACAGCCCGAAACAGCTTGGTATCAAAAGGCACATTGTGAGCTGAAGCCTCATTTGCTTATCTTCCGGAAAGTTTTCATAAAAGGCTAAAAAAACGTAGCTTTGCACTTTTACTTTGCTCTCAGCCGGGAATTACCGGACGTTCTGACGGGCCTCTTGTTTTGTTAACCCATCAAATTATTGCATTGCATGCTCAAAAATGATCTTTTTCTCCGGGCATTAAAGCGTCAGCCCTGTTCCCGGACGCCAATCTGGGTGATGCGCCAAGCCGGTCGTTATTTGCCGGAGTACCGTGCTGTGAGAGAAAAAACCGATTTTTTAACCCTTTGTAAAACTCCGGAACTGGCAACCGAGGTAACCATTCAGCCTGTTGAACTGATGGGCGTGGATGCGGCAATTATTTTTTCCGATATCCTCGTGGTCAATGAAGCCATGGGCATGAATGTCGAGATTATCGAGTCCAAAGGGATCAAGCTCACCCCGCCGATCCGCTCCCAGGCCGATATCGACAAGCTGATTGTGCCCGACATTGATGAAAAGCTTGGCTATGTGATGGATGCGCTCCGCATGACCAAAAAAGAGCTCGACAACCGTGTCCCTCTTATCGGATTTACCGGCGCAGCATGGACACTCTTTACCTACGCTGTTGAAGGCGGGGGATCGAAAAACTACGCTTATGCCAAAAAGATGATGTACCGTGAGCCAAAGATGGCCCACGAGCTGCTTGGCAAGATTTCCAGCGTTATCACTGCCTACGTGCTGAAGCAGATCGAAGCTGGCGCCGATGCCATTCAGATTTTCGATTCATGGGCCAGCGCTCTTTCTGAGGATGACTATCGCGAGTACGCCCTTCCTTACATCAAGGATACCGTTCAGGCCATCAAGGCAAAATATCCTGACACTCCGGTGATTGTTTTCTCAAAGGACTGCAATACCATTCTTTCTGATATCGCCGACACCGGTTGTGATGCCATGGGTCTCGGCTGGGGCATTGATATTGGCAAGGCACGTACAGAACTTAATGATCGCGTTGCCCTGCAGGGTAACCTCGATCCTACCGTGCTTTATGGAACACCAGCTTTAATCAAGGCAGAAGCGGCCAAAATTCTTCGCTCTTTCGGCCAGCACACCGAACATTCAGGCCATGTTTTCAACCTTGGTCACGGTATCCTGCCCGATATGGATCCCGAAAACCTGAAGCTGCTCGTCGAATTCGTCAAAGAAGAGAGCGCCCAGTACCACTAAGCCTCAATTCTGTTTTTTGTTTCTGAACTCCGCCTGATGTAATCTATGAGGCGGAGTTTTTTTTGCTCGAAAAAGTGGAGGATCTTGAGAACGGCTCCCTTCAGTTTTTTCATTATATTCAGAGCAACTTTCCCTATTATTTAACTCGATTTTATGTCAAAGCAATGCCGGTGTTCTGATGGACTGACTGATCGCACTCGTTATGAGGAGGTGGTGCTCGATATCATGCTCTACAGTGCGCGCCTCAAGGAGACGGTGGCACGGCAGAACAGTACGGTTATTGTTGCCATGGCACGCATGATTGCCGGGACGTTTGAGGATGGCGGAAAGGTGCTGCTTTGCGGAAATGGCGGCAGCGCGGCGGATGCCCAGCATCTGGCGACCGAGCTGACGATTCGCTACCGCAGCAGTGTGAATCGCCCTGCACTTCCGGCGATAGCGCTCTCTACCGATACCTCAGCCCTGACGGCCGGTGCCAATGACCTTGGTTATGATGCCGTGTTTGCACGTCTTGTTGAGGCTTATGGCCGGGAAGGAGATATTCTGCTTGCTCTTTCAACAAGCGGCAACAGCCAAAGTGTGCTCAATGCGCTGGATTCTGCCCGGCAGCAGGGGATGAAAACGCTTGCCTTGCTTGGCGGTGATGGTGGCCTGATGAAGGGACTGGCGGATCTGGAAATTATCGTACCCCATTCTGGCTCTGCCGACCGGGTGCAGGAGTGTCATATTACCATTGGCCATGTTCTTATTGATCTTGTCGAGCGGATACTTGGCTATTGCCGTTCGTAGAAATAACTCAAAACAATAATCTTATGCAGATAAGGCAGATTGAGGGTGTGCTGAGCGCAACAGAGACAAGATTTGCGCTGGTTGTTTCGCGCTTCAACGATTTTATAGGGCAGAAGCTTGTCGAGGGTGCTGTTGACTGTATCCTCCGTCATGGCGGGTCGGAAGAGCAGATTACCATCTACCGTTGTCCCGGTGCCTTTGAGCTGCCGATGGTCGCCAAAAAGGTGGCGCTCAGCGGCAAGTATGATGCCATTATAACCCTTGGAGCCATCATCAGGGGTTCAACCCCCCATTTTGATGTTATTGCTGCCGAAGCAACCAAGGGGATTGCACAGGTTTCTCTCGACACCGGGGTGCCGATTGCCTTTGGTGTTCTCACCACTGAAAATATTGAACAGGCGATTGAGCGGGCAGGTACAAAGGCTGGCAACAAGGGTTTTGATGCGGCCATGACGGCAATTGAAATGGTGAACCTCTACCGTCAGATTTAGTTGTTGCGGTAACGGTTGAAGTTGGTGGTGATGACATCGGAACAGGCTGCCATCAGCTCTTCGATTGAGTTAAACGATGATGGTTGAATGGGCTTGTCGATGATCACCTGGATCGTTCCCTTGTTGATAATAAGGCTTTTTTTCGGGGTGATCAGATGGCTTCCGATGATTGTGACGGGCAGTACCGGAGCTCCTCCTTTCATTGCAACACGGAATGCGCCGCGCTTGAAGGGGAGGAGTTCCCCGGTCGCGGATCGGGTTCCTTCCGGAAAAATGTGGAGGGAATGACCTTTTTTCAGCACCTCTGTTGCGTCTTTAAGGCTGTTGAGCGCATCCCGGTTTTGTCCCCGCTTGATCATGACATAGCCAGCCTGCCGCAGAGCCCGTCCAAAAAGCGGAATTTTGCCCAGCTCCTCTTTGGCCATAAACCTGAGGCTTAACTTCATGGTGCCCAGCAGAAGCGGTATGTCTGCCATGCCGGCGTGGTTGCTGATGACGAGATAGTGTTGATCGGGACTGTAATTCTCCTGCCCGATCACTTCAATGGTTATACCAAAAAGCTTTGCGCAAAGCCGCCCCCACCATGCGGCTATTGTATAGAAGCTTTTGCCCGTGGGGTTGAAGAGGGTAAGCAAGAGGATCAACACTATCCCGAAAAACGTGATCGGGATCAGGATAAAAAGAAATATCAGTGTTCTTAAGTTCATTCGATAGGCTCACAGGGTTACTGGTCGAGTCCGTTGAGAAAAGAGGCAAGCTCTTTATATTCCGGACGGATCAACGTGGCATTTTTCTTTTTTTCCATAAGTTCCTGAAGGTTTGAAGGTATCCCGATTTTTTTGTCAAGGGCATCCTCAATTGCCTCAAGAAATTTTGCAGGGTGCGCGGTAGAGAGGAGTATGCCCGGTTCTTCTGCATGATTTCCCAAACTTCTGTATCGTTCAAGCGCACGGAACGCTACGGCGGTATGCGGCTCCATGACATAACCAAATCGCTCATGCACAGCCCGGATTGTTGTTACGGTCTCTTCATCAGAAACGGCAATACCGGTGATATCTTTTCCCATAGAGGTATAGTCGTTGTGGTAGAAATATCTCAGTCGGGCAAAATTGCTCGGGTTGCCGACGTCCATTGCCGTTGAAAGAGTGGTGATGGTTGGTCGCGGCTCGTAGCGCCCCTCATCGATATAGCGAGTGACGCTGTCGTTGGCATTTGATGCCGCAATAAAGTGGCCAATCGGAAAACCCATCCGTTTTGCCAGGACTCCCGCAGTCAGGTTTCCGTAATTACCGCTTGGTACGGAAAAGAGAGATGCACTGAAGCCGTAACGCTCCTTGAGCTGCAGGGCTGCCCAGGCATAATAGAAAGACTGAGGAATCAGCCGCGATATATTGATGGAGTTTGCCGAGGTGAGCGTCAGGGATTTATTCAGGGATGGATCGACAAACGCCTGTTTGACCATGCGCTGGCAGTCATCGAAATCTCCCTTGACTTCAAGGGCATGAACGTTGCCGCCTGCAGTGGTGAGCTGCTGTTCCTGAAGAGGGCTGACTTTCCCTGAAGGGTAGAGCAGCACCACTCTTGTGTTTGCGATTCCCTGAAATCCATAGGCGACAGCGCTTCCCGTATCTCCCGACGTTGCCACAAGGACGGTAATAAGCTTTTCCTCCTCAGCAGCAAAATAGCCAGTCAAGCGGGCAAGAAAGCGGGCGCCGTAATCCTTGAAGGCGAGTGTCGGTCCGCAGAAAAGCTCTTCGACAAAGGTGCGGCTGTCGAGCTGAACAATCGGTGTGTCGAAGGTATAGCAGCTTTCGATGATGTCGCTGAGTTGTTCGGGAGGGATTGCGCCGTCGATAAACTTTTTGGCAATGGCAAAAGCGATGTTGTTGAAGCTGGCACCTTCAAGAAGTGCTATCTCCTCCTGCGAGAAGCGGGGAATTTCGGAGGGGACATAAAGACCTCCATCGGGAGCCAGTCCTTCAAGAGTTGCCTTTTTCAGGGAGACCGGTATTGATGATTTATTTGTGCTGAAATAGATCATGAGTGAAGTGTTCGCTATTTGAATTGGGTTATTTATTATAGTATTCGTGCACCTTGCTTGCAGATGGGCGTCACCCATACATCTGACTCCAGATGTGTTTTGGAGTGGAGAAATGCTTCTTTCATTGCGCCCCCTACCTGGAGAGCCGTTTTTTCAGAGGAGGAAAAGGCAAACACTGAGGGGCCTGATCCAGCAATGCTGCACCCGAGAGCGCCAGCATCCATCGCCGCCTGTTTGACCTCAAAAAAACCGGGAATCAGCGGTGCGCGTTTTGGCTCGGCGATAACGTCAACAAGAGCGCGTCCGATAAGGTCATAGTCGGAGGTCAGCAATCCCGCTACAAGAGCCCCGACATTACCCCATTGCTGGGTTGCTGTTTTCAGTGGAATCGTTGCGGGAAGCACTGAGCGGGCATAGGCGGTGCGCAGTTCGGTATGCGGGTGCACCAAAGAGCAGTACAGGTTTTCAGGAGAAGGAATAATAATAAGATCAAGCGGCGTATAGCTTCGTATCAGCACAAAATTGCCAAGAATTGCCGGTGCGGCGTTGTCGGCATGGGCCGATCCGCAGGCAACCCGCTCTCCTTCAATGGCAAAGTGAACAAGCTCCATTTTCGAACAGGGGAGTCCCAGCAGTTCGTTGGCGGCTACGAGTGCAGCCGCTGCGCTTGCCGCGCTGCTCCCCATCCCGCTGCTGAGCGGCAGGTGCTTGATAAGCTCAAGAGAGATATGACCGGTAAAATCAATCTGTTTATGGGCACGGATATATTCGAGAAATTTCAGGACAACAAAGCTTGAGGTGTTTTTTTTAGGGTCGAGAGGAAGCGCGCCACCATCACCGGTGATGCTCGTAATGGAAACGGGAGAACCGGTGTGTGGAGAGTCGGAAAGCGTTAAAATTACCTCATCCCCCGGTTCAGTAATGGCAAATCCGAGAACATCAAAGCCACAGGCAACATTGCCGACGGTTGCTGAAGCAAATCCTTTGACAGTTTTCATACTGTTTATTGCTGAAAAAATTCCGGTATGTGTTATGTAATGGTTTACATTTAATGCAAGCATGTCATTCAAATGAGAGAAAGGAATTTGAATAACTAAAAGCTTTTCATTAAATTTGAGTTTTAAACCTTTTGGAAAGCAACAGTCCTTTGTCAGTTGAATAATTCGAAAGAAGTTAAGCAGAATCTTTCTCTTTTCTTAACAAATAACCAAGCGGAATAAGATATGTCTACAACAGTCAGGCCTGATGAGGTTTCATCCATACTTCGCAAGCAGCTTGCCGGTTTTGAGTCAGAAGCGGAAGTTTATGATGTAGGAACAGTGCTGCAGGTTGGTGACGGTATTGCTCGTGTTTACGGTTTATCGAAGGTTGCCGCAGGCGAGCTTCTTGAGTTTCCCAACAAAGTGATGGGTATGGCTTTAAACCTTGAGGAAGACAATGTCGGCGCTGTATTGTTTGGTGAATCCAATCTGGTAAAAGAGGGTGACAGTGTAAAAAGAACCAGCATTCTTGCTTCTATTCCTGTTGGTGAGGCAATGCTTGGCAGAGTCATCAACCCTCTCGGAGAACCGATCGATGGCAAGGGTGCCATAGAAACACAGATTCGTCTTCCACTCGAACGCAGGGCACCAGGCGTTATTTACCGGAAATCAGTTCATGAGCCGTTGCAGACAGGTCTCAAAGCCATTGATTCCATGATTCCGATTGGTCGTGGACAGCGGGAACTTATCATTGGCGACCGTCAGACAGGAAAGACTGCTGTTGCAATTGATACCATCATCAACCAGAAGGGAAAAGGAGTTTTCTGTATTTACGTGGCAATTGGTCTGAAAGGATCAACGGTTGCCCAGGTTGTCAATACCCTTGAAAAATATGATGCGATGTCGTACACCACCGTAATTTCGGCGACGGCATCCGATCCAGCTCCACTTCAGTTTATTGCTCCGTTTGCTGGTGCTACTCTTGGAGAATTTTTCCGCGATACCGGTCGTCACGCTCTTGTTGTGTATGATGATCTTTCCAAACAGGCTGTTGCCTATCGTCAGGTTTCCCTGCTTCTTCGTCGTCCACCAGGACGTGAAGCTTATCCTGGCGACGTTTTCTATTTACATTCCCGTCTGCTTGAAAGAGCTGCGAAAATAACCGATGATATTGAGGTTGCAAGGAAAATGAACGATCTTCCTGAGGCTCTCAAATCAATGGTCAAGGGAGGAGGAAGCCTTACCGCACTGCCAGTTATCGAAACCCAGGCTGGTGACGTTTCCGCCTATATTCCGACCAACGTGATTTCCATTACCGATGGTCAGATCTTTCTTGAATCTAACCTCTTCAACTCAGGTCAGAGACCGGCTATCAACGTCGGTATTTCTGTTTCCCGAGTTGGTGGCGCTGCACAGATAAAGGCCATGAAAAAGGTTGCAGGTACCCTGCGTCTCGATCTTGCACAGTTCCGTGAACTTGAGGCCTTCTCGAAATTCGGTTCCGATCTGGATAAAACCACCAAAGCGCAGCTTGACAGAGGTGCAAGACTGGTTGAAATTCTGAAACAGGGCCAGTATATTCCGATGCCCGTTGAGAAACAGGTTGCCATTATTTTCCTTGGTACCCAGGGGTTACTCGACACGGTTGATTTGCGCTTTATTCGCAAGTTTGAGGAGGAGTTTCTTGCCATGCTTGAAATCAAGTACAATGATCTCCTTAAAAAAATTGCGGAGACCGGTACTCTGGAAGCCGATGCTGCAGGCAAACTTAAGGAGATCGCCCTTAAATTTGTGGATTCCTTTAAGGAAAAGAACAAAGCGTAAGAGAGAGGAGACAGGTTTTCAAGCAATTTATTAACAGTCCCGTAATACATGCCTACATTAAAGGATATACGTGTACGAATCAAAGGGGTAAAGTCTACACAGCAGGTCACCAAAGCAATGAAGATGGTTGCCGCTGCAAAGCTGAGAAGGGCTCAGGAACGGGCCGTCATGGCTCGTCCTTATGCCGCGAAGCTGAAGGATATGCTTGGTTCACTCTCTGTCAAGGTAGATACTTCAGTCAACCCCCTGCTTTCAGGTCGTTCAGAGGTTAACAAGGTCCTTGTGATTCTTGTTACAGCCGACAGAGGTTTGTGCGGAGCGTTTAATACCAATGCCGTAAAGCTTGCGCATAAAATCATTCATGAGGATTATGCTGCTCTTCACGCCAAGGGCGGAGTCAGCCTGATCTGTGCCGGTTCACGCGGCTTTGATTTTTTCAGGAAAAGAGAATACAAGATCGTCAAGGGGTATACTGCTGTTTTCCAGCATCTTGATTTCAGTACGGCCAAAGAGATTGCCGATACGGCGTCGGGCATGTATCTGCGCGGCGAGGTAGACAAAGTGGTTGTTGTTTATAATGAATTCAAGTCGGTGCTTGCCCCGCACCTGAGAGATGAAGTTATTCTTCCTATTGCTCCTGAAACTTCCGGCAAGGAGAGCGGCAGTGATTATATTTACGAGCCATCACCTTCGGAAATTATTGACGTTCTGGTTCCAAAGCATCTCAATACACAGATATGGAGAATGATGCTTGAATCGAATGCTGCAGAGCAGGCGGCCCGCATGTCGGCGATGGATTCGGCAACTGAAAATGCCAAGGAGCTCCTGCGCACGCTCAACATCAGCTACAACCGTGCCCGGCAGGCGGCGATCACTACTGAGCTGAGTGAAATCGTTTCAGGCGCGGATGCATTGACAAGCTGATATCGTTGTTACTGTTACTTATCACGTAAAGCGCCTGAAAAGGCGCTTTTTTTTTGTACACTCTTAGCCACAACAGGAGTTACTGTTATGCAACTCATTCGGGAAATGAATTATATTGCACACTGAGAACTCATTGTTCAGTCTCTTTTCATCTTTAAAGTAAGGCATGGGCGCGAGCATGAAGATATACAAGTTTGGAGGTACTTCTCTGGGAACGGCCGGGCGGATTAAAAAAGTTGCAGATATTCTTGCCGGGGCATTACAAAAAGACAAGATTGTAGTTGTTGTTTCTGCCATTCACCGCGTCACCGATCTTTTACTTGACTCAGCCACAAAAGCTTGTAGTGGAGAGAGCAGTTATCGCACGACCCTTGAGGAACTTGATCACCTGCATCTCTCGATAGCCAACGAGCTTTTTTCCGGGACGCCTCTTGATGAAGTCAGCGTTGCGATACGAGCTGAACTTTCTGACCTCAACAATATTGTGCAAGGCGTATTTTTACTCAGAGAGCTTTCTGAGAAAAGCCTTGCCCTTGTCATGAGCTTCGGCGAACGTCTTTCCGCCCGCATTGTCAGCTCTTATTTGCAGGAGCGCGGGATGGCATCATTCTCTCTTGATGCCCGCGAACTGATTCTTACCGATGCCAATTATGCTGATGCCAGGGTTGACATGCACGCCTCCGAACTCCAGATCAAAAAACGCCTTGCCTCTTTTGATGGAGTGCCAGTGGTGACTGGCTATATTGCTGCGGCACCGGATGGAACGGTAACGACGCTTGGCCGTGGAGGCTCCGATTATACAGCATCGATTCTCGGTGCAGCGCTCAGCGCGTCAGAAATCTGGATCTGGACTGATGTTGACGGCTTTTTCAGCGCGGATCCCAAACGGGTTCGCGATGCACGGATTTTACCCTATATCAGTTATGCTGAAGCGATGGAGCTCTCTCATGCCGGAGCCAGAGTGCTGCATCCGCTTGCCGTTCAGCCTGCCATGAAAGCAGGCATTCCCTTGCTGATCAAAAATTCGTTCAACCCTTCAGCGAAAGGGACGCGCATAGAAAAAGCCACTCCTCCGGAAATAAGTCGTCCACTGCCGGTAACAGGCCTTTCTTCGATCAATAACGTTGTTCTCCTGAACATGTCCGGGAGCGGCATGGTGGGTGTTCCAGGGATAGCATCGCGCCTGTTCAGTTGCCTTGCACGGCACAGGATTAACATCATCTTCATATCACAGGCCTCATCTGAACAGTCGATTACCCTTGCAATCAACCCGACGCAGGCTGCAAAGGCAAAAAAAATACTGGAGGAGGAATTCATCGGAGAGATCGGATCACGTCAGATAGACCCTCTCCTCATTCGCCGAAACATGGCCATGATCGCCGTGGTCGGCAACAATATGTCGGGTCACCCTGGCGTCTCAGCCCAGTTGTTTGAAACGCTCGGTAAAAATGGCATTAATGTCATTGCCGTTGCCCAGGGAGCCAATGAAATGAATATTTCTCTGGTCATAGAGATCCATGACGAGGATAAGGCTCTGAACTGCATACATGAGTCATTTTTTCTGTCGCAGCGCAAGGTGCATCTCTTTATTGCTGGCACAGGTACGATCGCCAAAAGCCTGATCAGCCAGATCAGTGCCCATCGTCTCAATCTGCAGCAGGATAACGACCTTGATGTGGTGGTCTGCGGGATGGCCAACACGCGCAAGATTGCACTTGATGATCATGGTATTGACCTCCAGAACTGGCAGGCGCTTCTTTTGCCGAGAGTTGAACACCACGGTATTGAAGGCTACCTTCAGCTTATCCGGGAGAGAAATCTGCACAACACTATTTTTGTAGACTGTACGGCAAGCGCAAAGGTTGCAGAAATATATCCCGACCTGCTGCTTGCCAATATTTCCGTTGTGACGGCAAACAAACTTGGCATGGCTGGCCCCTGGCCACTCTATAGAAGGATAAGGGATGCCCAGCGGAAAAGTAATGCCCGTTTTCTCTATGAAACCAATGTGGGCGCGGGACTGCCGATCATCAACACCCTCCATGATCTCAAGAATAGTGGAGACAAAATAATCTCTATCGAGGGGGTGCTTTCCGGTACCTTGAGCTTTATTTTCAATGAACTGCGCAAAGGCGGCAAGTTCAGCGACATAGTTCGTCGTGCCCAGGGGGCAGGTTATACCGAACCCGATCCCCGTGATGATCTTTCAGGGGCTGATTTTGCCCGAAAGGTTCTTATTCTTGGCCGTGAACTCGGTTTTACACTGGAGTACGGTGATGTTGTCTGCGAGAGTCTTGTTCCCCCTGAGTACCGTGGCGAGATGCCTGTGCCAGAGTTTCTTGACCGATTGTCAAGTGTTGACGCATGGTACAGCGATGCTGCAGAAAAGGCGGCAGAAGAAGGAATGACTATTGCCTATGCCGGAGAGATCAGGGAAGGAAAGGCAAGCATAGGGGTAAAGCGGATACCTCTCGCCAGCCCTGTTGCGGGCCTCAGCGGATCTGAAAATATGGTGGTCTTTACCACAGAGCGCTATCGGGTAACTCCTCTTGTGGTTCGGGGACCCGGCGCTGGCGCGGAGGTTACGGCTGGCGGTGTTTTTGCTGATATTCTTCGTATTGCAAGTTATCTGGTCTGAGGAGAACAAGCTATGCGTGCAGAAATTGTTTCGGTTGGCGACGAACTGCTTAAAGGAGAGCGGGTCAATACCAATGCTGCTTTTATCTCTCGAGCTCTTGCTGGTATAGGCGTTCCAGTGGGAAGAGTTGTTGCATGCTCTGACCGTGAAGAGGAGATGGTTTCAGTGTTTGCTGAATCGCTTCGGCGGGCTGACCTTGTGCTTGTCACCGGAGGTCTCGGGCCAACCAGAGATGACCGGACTAAAAAAGCAGTCCAACAGCTTCTCGGAAGAGGGACGGAGCTCAATCAGGAGGCATACCAGAATCTTGCGGTTCGGATAAAAACATACGGACTGGAGATGTCGCCATCACTCCGGGAGCAGGCTATGGTGATAGAGGGTTCTCAGGTTATTCCGAATACACGGGGGAGTGCTGCGGGGATGATTATCTCCTGCGGAGAGCAGTTTCAGAACCACTATATGGTGTTGATGCCTGGGGTGCCCTCCGAAATGAAGGCCATGATGGAATTTACGGTTCTACCATATTTCACGGGTCTTTCAAAGACCATTATCCGTTATACCCCCATAAAAACACTTGGTATCGGTGAATCGAGGCTTGCAGAGATGATTGTGGAGGTTGAGGATCGCCTGCCAGCGGGAACGACTCTGGCCTATCTTCCCCATGCGGCAGGTGTCAACCTGATGATCAGTACCATCGGGTATGGCAAGGATGAGGTTGATCGTGATAATCGAGCCGTTGTTGATGCCATTGTGCTGAAGGCAGACAAGTACATTTATGCGACCAGCGAAGTGACTCTTGAAGAGACAATTCTCGGGATGCTTGCTTCCAGGGAATTCACTGTTGCGGTCGCTGAATCCTGTACCGGTGGTCTTGTGGCCAGTCGATTGACTGATGTGCCAGGCTCATCATCCTGTTTTCTCCAGGGCTTTGTGGTGTACAGCAACCAGGCAAAACACAACACTCTCGGAGTGCCGGAAGAGACCATCAACAAGTTCGGGGCAGTGAGCGAAGAGGTCGCCCAAGCCATGGCAATCGGATGCCTTGAAAAAAGCGGTGCCGATTTTGCGGTTGCGACAACGGGTATTGCTGGGCCCTCTGGAGGATCTCCTGAAAAGCCTGTCGGGACACTTTGTCTGGCGATTGCTCAAAAAAACTCTGCCGATCTGATTTCCCGAAGGCTTGTTCTGCAGGGAGATCGTCAACAGAACAAGCTCCGCTTCAGTGAAGCCGCCCTGCGGGAATTATGGCATTTCCTGCGACAGGGTTGACTCTCTTTTGCCGAGCTGGAGCTCGGCGCTCCCGGGTCACCTTTGTCCTGTTGGCTGAAATTTTTTCCCAGGAAAGAAGGTATCTCCTGAAATGTTCTAACAAAAGAGGCTCTTTTATTGATAAATTACTGAACAGATAAAATATTGTGGTCTTTTTGAAAAGAGTATTGTTCTCCTGTTAGCTTATGGCAAGCATTGCAAGATTACCTGATATTGTTGCGAACAAAATTTCTGCCGGGGAGGTTGTTCAGCGCCCGGCATCGGTCGTCAAGGAGCTTCTTGAAAATTCTATTGACGCCGGTGCCAGCAGAATAACTGTTTCTATAAAGGATGCAGGAAAGGAGCTGATCCGGATTGTGGATAATGGCACCGGGATGGTGCGTGAAGATGCCCTTTTGTGTGTCGAACGATTTGCAACCAGCAAAATTACCGGTGTCGAGGATCTGGATTCACTGCAAAGCCTCGGTTTCAGAGGCGAGGCGCTTCCAAGCATCTCTTCAGTTTCGCACTTTGAGCTGAAAACCCGCACTGCGCAAGAGACGCTTGGGTTGAAGCTTCGATATGAGGGAGGAGTGCTTGCCGAGGAGTCAGGGGTGCAGGGAGAACAGGGTACAACCATCAGTGTCAGGAATCTTTTTTTCAATGTCCCCGCCCGGCGGAAGTTTCTGAAGTCCAATGCAACGGAGTACAACCACATTTATGAAATCGTCAAATCGTTTGCACTGGCATATCCGGAAATTGAGTGGCGAATGTATAGTGATGATGAAGAGCTTTTTCATCTCAAAAGCCCGAATATTCTCGAACGGCTCAATGTCTTTTATGGCGATGATTTTTCCGCAAGTATGATTGAGCTTTCCGAAGAAAATGATTACCTCTCTATCCGGGGTTATCTCGGTAAACCAGCCATGCAGAAACGCAAGAAACTCGATCAGTATTTTTTTATCAATCGGCGTCTTGTTCAGAACCGTATGCTTTCACAGGCAGTTCAGCAGGCTTATGGTGATTTACTTGTTGACCGTCAGGCTCCTTTCGTGCTGCTTTTTCTTGGTATTGATCCTTCCCGTATCGATGTAAACGTGCATCCTGCAAAACTTGAGGTCAGGTTTGACGATGAGCGCAATGTGCGTAACATGTTCTATCCGGTTATCAAGCGGAGTATCCGGTTGCACGATTTCTCTCCTGACCTGGCCGCCGCTGAACATGAGCCGTCGTCGCCCAGAAAATTTTCTTTCCCGGATATTCCCCATCGTGCCACGACGACTGGTGATCTTTATCGAAATTATCGTGAAGGCGCGTTTCATGAGCCAGTCGCGCCGAGGGAATCTCCCTGGCATCAGTCCGAAATTTTTTCGTTTCATCCGGAGCAAGAGTTGCAGGAAGGGGATGAACAGCTTGCGTCAGTGCTGCTTGCTCCAGTCTATGATGATGACGTTGTTCCAAACCCGAAAGATGCTGAACCAAAAATCTGGCAGTTACATAACAAGTACCTGATATGCCAGATCAAGACAGGGCTGATGATTATTGATCAGCATGTGGCGCATGAACGGGTGTTGTACGAACGTGCTGTTGATGTGATGCAGCAGAATGTTCCGAACTCCCAGCAACTGCTCTTTCCGCAGAAAGTGGAGTTCCGCCCCTGGGAGTACGAAGTGTTTGAGGAGATCCGTGAGGATCTCTATCGGCTTGGTTTTAATCTGAGGCTGTTTGGCAACAGGACGGTCATGATTGAAGGAGTTCCCCAGGATGTCAAATCGGGCACGGAGGTGACGATTTTGCAGGATATGATTGCTGAATATCAGGACAACGCCTCAAAACTCAAGCTTGAAAAACGTGATAATCTTGCCAAGTCATATTCCTGCCGCAATGCTATCATGGCTGGCCAGAAACTCTCTCTTGAAGAGATGCGCTCACTCATCGACAATCTCTTTGCTACCCGTGAACCCTATTCATGTCCGCACGGCAGACCGGTCATTATCAAGCTTTCCCTTGACCAGCTCGACAAGATGTTCGGGAGAAAATAAAAAAGGCTCCGGTCAACATTGATGACAAAAGCCTTTTGAGGAGAAGCCAATTCTGTAAGATCAGAAAGAAAAACTCATGGCAGCATTTACCTTTACCTCTTTTGGAAGCTCATTGCCGTCAATGGTAAACGTATCTGTTGCAAAAGCGCCATCAACATCCAGCAGAAAAAGTTTAAATCCTGCGGTTAACACATTACCTCCGGAACCGGCAAGGTTTTTGTAGGCTCCACCACGTAATTTTAGCCATGAAGATGGTTTAAACTCAACACCCCCGCCAAAATTCCTGCTGGTGATTGAACTTCCGACGACCGTTCCCGGAGCAACGGTGTCATTTTCAGTCAAATCAAGATCTGCGGCAAAAGTCATCCAACTGACGGGGTCAATGGCAACACCTGAACGCACCTGAGGTTTTAATGTAATGGAACCACCGGTCGCCTTTTCCGAGAGTTCAACCTTTTTCGTCAAAGTGTTGTATTTAGGATTATAATAGTCCGGTGCCTCAAGCTTTGGTGAGTTGAGGTTTTTGCCAACAAGGCCAAGACTCAGCCAGTTTTTATATTTGTACAATGCACCAAGATCAAGACCATAGGTCAGAGAGCTTTTTTTGTTGGTTGTGATATCATCGATCAGATCTTTGGCGCTGACATTATCTCCATTTGCCCGATTGACCAGCAGCACCTGATTCTGATACACTGTTCCTGAAATGAGTTTTCCGGTGACGCCGATTCCCAGCTTGCCTTGAGAGCCGACGTTGATCGGGTAACCGTAAGAGAGAGGTATTTCAACATACTGGATAGCCTTCGTCATGACCGACGTCGTGTTTTGCTTCAATGTTTTAGTCCCATCCTGAGCTTGCAGGGCGGGCAGGGCATAAGTGGTAATGGTAGAAAGTGCGGTGCTGGCCTCAATGCCGCTGTCTTGCAATTGATTGTCAATTGCATAGGCCAATTGCTGAGATTGTGAAAGAGTAAGTGCACTTTTTTGTTGGATTTGTGATTTCAAAATATCCAACTGTGCTAGTGAAAAGTATCCTGAAGCGGTGTACGATGTAGATGTGCGTTGAACTGCATCATAAAGATTATTGACGGTCAGAGTCGTTGAACCAATGGTCGTGTTCGGAAGAATATTATTTATATCGGCTATTGGCTGCACATACCCTTCCATACTTCCAAAAATACCAAAAGAAAACCTTCCAGAGGAAAAACTGACCGGAGCAACGGCCGCTACGGCTATATTTCCCTGACGAACGTTGATGTCGTTAAGAATAGATAATGTTTTTACAAAGTCACCGACATTATCAGCAGTAGACGTTGTCGTGTTGAAATTTTTAACTCTGTCAAAGTTAATGTTCGAAAACCGGTCAATATTCTCAGCCAAACCATCACTGCCTCTTATACCAACGCCAACACCAGCATTCATGGCAAAAGAGGAGGTACTAAAAGCTCCTGCTGCTGGGTTCCAGTACGAAGTCAATGATCCGTTGTTTCGGGCAACACCTGCACCACCCATACCCAGTGCTCCAGGAGTTTGAAATTCAACACCTTGCGCGATTACGGGCATTGACAGAAGAACTGAAACAATCGGCACCATTTTTTTCATGCGGAACTCCTTTGATGTAAGGTTGAGAAGAGATAAAATAATTTTGCTATCCATGAATTGCGATGATTTTAAGGATAGGGTTATAGGACAGAAAATCAATTTTTATTGTAAAATGAAAGTATTGAAGTTAACAGAATAATACCGGTAAAAAAATATTTTAGCATACTGAAATTATTGCGGGAGACAGGTGAATTATCACTACGTTTCTTTCATTTTTCCTGGCTTTTCTGTGATTACTGCTCAAGCCTCTCTTGCATTCTGAAAAATGTTTTCTTTTCAGTACATTAAGCAATCAGTTTGCAAAGCATTTTTTTCTTATGCCCTTGTAGCTCAGTGGATAGAGCAACAGTTTCCTAAACTGTAGGTCGGCGGTTCGAGTCTGCCCGAGGGCACTTTTCTTGATGCGGTCAACGTTTTATGTCCATCCTTTTTTTCTTGCATTTCAATACCGCCATCCATTAGTATGAAGCTTGTCAGAATTATTTTTTTCATTCTGTTGCTGCTTTTGGCGGTTGATGTCGGTCGCTACTTTTTTTATCCCAATGTTGAAAAGTTGGTGGATGAAAATCCTTCCAAAACAGCGTTTATGGAGTACCGTGAGGCTGAGTGGAAACGCGAGGGGTTCAGCGATAAAAAAATAGAGCAGAAATGGGTGCCGTTGCGCAAGGTTTCACAGAACCTCATCAAAGCGGTTCTGATAGGCGAGGACGACAAGTTCTGGCAGCATGAGGGGTTTGATTATCAGGCAATTGAGCGGGCACTGGAAAAAAATATTCTTGCCAAGAAATTCAAGATGGGCGGCAGCACCATCAGCCAGCAGCTTGCCAAAAATCTTTACCTCTCCCCCTCCAAAAATCCGGTTCGCAAAATAAAGGAGGCAATTCTTACCTGGAGACTTGAAAAAACACTTTCGAAGCGCAGGATTCTTGAGCTTTATGTAAATATTGCCGAATGGGGTGACGGTATTTTCGGTATAGGAGAGGCTGCCCGCCACTACTACGGGGTGAGTCCGGCAAAACTTTCAGCAAGAGAGGCCTCAAGACTTGCAGCCGCCCTTCCCAATCCGATTGTGTTCTCTCCCACAGGCTCTTCACGCTATGTTCGAAATCGCTCCAGTCTGATTTATGCCATTATGCGGCGGCGCGGAATCGTTGTTCCCGACTATAAAGAGGTGATGACCATAACACCTGATACCACTGCAGTTGATTCGGTGGTGATCGGGGTGCCGCAGTATCTGCTTGATCAGGCAATTACTGCAGACAGCACCGCCGGAAATGTCACTCAACATAATGGCGCTGTTCCGGAAAAAAAGACACAAGGCAATTCTTCTGAAACGACACCAGGGAGTGGAAGCACCGGTGCCCCCTGATGCCATGCAATCAGAGGCGCACCGTACTTTATTCGCGTCGTCGTTTACTCTTGTTCAAACGATGATTTGTCCATTCCGCAGACCGGGCAGACCCAGTCATCAGGGATGTCTGCGAAAGGAGTTCCCGGTGCGACACCGCCGTCAGGATCGCCCACTTCAGGATCATAGACATAGCCGCATGGTACACAGACCCATTTTTCCATGGTGTAATT
>CAISRC010000050.1 GCA_903887845.1 uncultured Chlorobiaceae bacterium | reverse complement strand
GTCTCCGAGTTCAACCTTGGCCAACCGGCTTTCGTAGAAAATCCGCACGGTGGCGCCATCTTCAACTGCCTGTGCTATGTCGTAGATATCGACATAGTTGCCGAAGACTGCTGGAGTATTCACGTCGGTTTTCTCAATCGGTGTACCGGTAAAGCCGAGATAGGTGGCATTCGGCAAAGCATCGCGCAGATACTTGGCAAAACCATAGACGACCTTTTTGCCAATCACAACACCATCAGCATCTTTCTCATCAATGGTTTTGGCGCTGAATCCATACTGGGTACGGTGTGCTTCGTCAGCAATAACCACAATATTTCGGCGAGGCGATAACTGCTCATAGAGATTTCCTTCGGAGGGCTGAAACTTCTGGATGGTTGAAAAGATCACGCCTCCAGAAGCGACTTTCAACAGCTCTTTCAACAGCTCCCTGCTCTCTGCCTGCACCGGTTCCTGCCGCAACAACTGTTTTGATGCCGCAAAGGTATCGAACAACTGATCGTCGAGATCGTTGCGGTCGGTTATGACCAGAATGGTAGGGTTATCGAGTACCAGTACAATCTTGCCGGTATAAAAAACCATTGAGAGCGATTTGCCCGACCCCTGGGTATGCCAAACCACTCCCGCCTTCATGTCGCCCCTTGGCTGGCCTGCTACACCGGGAAGGCCATAACTCAATGGATTTTCACGAGCCTGCAGGTGAGCATCCAGGTCGACCGCCCGCAGGGTTGAGGCTACAGCGGCATTGACGGCATAGTACTGGTGATAGGCAGCCAGTTTTTTCACCGACATGATGGTGACGATACCGGTAAGGGGATCTTCCTTTTTACTTTTCTCAAAAACAATGAAGTGACGGAGAAGATCGAGAAGCGTTGCCTTGTTCAACATGCCCGTAATCAGCGTTTCAAGCTGACTGACCAGATGTGAGGCTTCAGCTTTGCCATCAGCGCTTTTCCATGCCATGAAACGGGAGAAGCCCGCAGAAAGAGAGCCTGCCCTTGCCTCAAGCCCGTCGGAGATGACGACAATGGCGTTCGAAGTGAAGAGTGCTGGAATGGCCTGCTTGTAGGTTTCTATCTGCCGGAACGCTGACTTGATGGTTGCATTTTCATCGGCAGCGTTTTTCAGCTCGAGCACCACCAGCGGAATGCCGTTGAAAAAGAGCACGATGTCAGGGCGCTTTGTCTGGTGGTTCTCTATGACGGTAAACTGATTTGCCACAACAAACTCATTATTTGCGGGAGTGTCAAAATCAATGAGCTTCACCAGATCACCGCGCTCGTTGCCGTTCTGCTGGTAGCTCACGCCCACACCTTCCGTTATCAGGCGATGAAAGGCTTCATTGTTGGCCAGAAGGTCAGGCGAATGGATGCGCTGTACCTCTTTCAGTGCAGCCTGAAGCACCGTTGGCGAATGCCTGGGGTTAATGCGGCGAAGCGCCGCTTCAAGCCGACCTGTCAGCAACACCGCATCGTAATGAGAGCGCTCAGGGTTGATCCCGTCAGGAGCAATGTCCGGCCCGTAGAGAGAGCTGTATCCCTGCCGCTCAAACAGATGAATGGCAAACTCTTCTATGGCTGATTCAGTCAGCTTTTGTGTCATGCT
>CAISRC010000049.1 GCA_903887845.1 uncultured Chlorobiaceae bacterium | reverse complement strand
ATGGACGAAGAGATTCAGCTCTATGAAGAACTTATTGCCCGCTATACAGAGCGGCCTGAAACGGGAATTCTGGAACAGGTGGTCAGTGCACGGTTCAACAAGGGAATTGCTCTTGACAGTTTGCTCCGCCTGGATGAAGCGATTCAAACCTATGAAGAGCTCATTGCCACCTATAAAGAGCGGCCAGAAGAGCAGATTGTTGTCAAAGTGTCGAACGCCATGCTCAACAAAGGAGTTGTCTATGGAAAACTTGACCGATATCAGGAGGCTGAAACTGCTTTTATGAAGGCCATGGAATTAAGTGCTCAAGGATTGAGCGCGCAATTAGTGTTGCTGAAACTGTTGATGAAGATGCAGGAGCGGCAAAACGAAGCACTGGATCTTGCAGGCGAGTATGTCGCCGACGCTGACCTTGTTGAGAGTACCATCGAAGGAGCCATAGAGCAGTTTGTAAAGCTTGCGGCATTGGGGTATGCGCCGGAAGCGCTGTGCATTCTTGCTGATTCGCCTGCTGAACGACATCTTGAGCCTCTTGTTGCGGCGTTGCGGTTGTACACTGGTGCAGAGGTGAGAAGTGCTGTGGAGATTCTTGAAGTGGCAAAAGATGTTGTGAAAAAAATTGTAGAGCAGCAGCGTATTATGAATTGATGGATCATATCAAATAACGAAAACAGGTTTTGACAGATGAAGATGATGAAGATAGTGGCTCTTGCGTTCATGCTTGCAGGAGTTTTTTCCGTAACGGCAAGGGCTGGATGGGATCCCGCAGAAGAGGATCATGCGAGGACGTCGGTTGAATATTTCAGAACACATGGTCCGGCGCTTGACCGTTTTTTTGATCATGCTTATGGCTATGTTGTTTTTCCTGATGTTTTTAAAGGCGGCTTTATGCTCTTTGGAGGTGGCCATGGCAAGGGATATGTCTATGAACAGAACAGGATTGTCGGGCGTTCCTCAATTACCCAGCTCAATGTAGGGCCGCAGCTTGGGGGTCAGTCGTTTTCAGAAATTATTTTTTTTAAAGGGCGCGAAGAGCTTGATGATTTTAAAAAAGGCAACTATGAGCTGAATGCTCAGGTTGCGGCAATTATCGTCACCAAGGGAATGGCAACCAATACCGATTATTCTAATGGGGTCGCTGTTTTTGTTCTTCCGAAGGCCGGGGTTATGGCTGAAGCTACCGTTGGTGGGCAGAAGTTCTCCTATAGTCCTTACTGACCGAGGTGTTGCTGTTTTTCAATAACGTCAATTTTTGCAATGAAGTATGAATTAGTGGTAGGCCTTGAGGTTCATTGTCAGCTTAATACGGTGAGCAAGGCTTTTTGTGGTTGTTCTGCACAGTTTGGAAAATCGGCCAATACCAATGTCTGTCCGGTCTGCCTTGCTCTTCCTGGAGCCTTGCCGGTTCTTAATCGCCAGGTGGTGGAGGATGCCGTCAAGATTGGTCTGGCAATGGGCTGCTCGATAGCTCCTCGTTCGGTGCTTGCCCGGAAAAACTATTTTTATCCGGATCTGCCGAAAGGGTACCAGATTTCGCAGTTTGAAGAGCCGATATGCGGGGAGGGAACGCTCACGATAGATGCTGGAGAGGGGCCCAGGGAGATTCGCCTGATCAGGATTCATATTGAGGAGGATGCCGGCAAGTCGATTCACGATATTGGCGAGGAGACCTATATTGATCTCAACCGGAGCGGTGTTCCGCTGCTTGAGATTGTGAGCTATCCCGATCTGCGTACTCCGAAGGAGGCCTCCGCATATCTTCAGAAAGTGCGTCAGATTGTTAAATATCTTGGTATTTCGGATGGCAACATGGAAGAGGGGAGTCTTCGTTGCGATGCCAACGTCTCCCTGCGACTTGCAGGAGCGACCGAGTATGGTACCCGTACCGAGATCAAGAATATGAATTCGTTCAAGAATGTAGAAAAGGCCATCGAATTTGAGGCGGAGCGCCATAGAGAGATTCTGGATAACGGTGGAGTCATTATTCAGGAGACCCGGCTTTGGGATGCTGACAAGGGGGAGACCCGCTCCATGCGGGGCAAGGAGTTTGCCCACGATTATCGTTATTTCCCCGATCCCGATCTGGTGCCGGTGCTTGTTGATCAGGAGATGATTGACCGGATCAGGCTTGAGCTTCCTGAGTTTCCTGAAGCGCGTGCGCTTCGTTTTGCTGAAGAGTATGCCATTCCCGTCTATGATGCCGAAGTGCTTACGGTTGAGAGGGAGCTTGCCGACTATTTTGAGGTGACGGTCAGGGTTGCGGGTGATGCCAAGGCTTCCTCGAACTGGGTGATGGGGGAGGTGATGCGCACGCTGAAAGAGAAGTATCTTGATATTGCGGAGTTTTCTATTCCTCCTGAAAGGCTTGGCGGCTTGATCCGTCTTATTGGTGAGGGACTCATCAGCAATACCATAGCCAAGCAGGTGTTTGAACGTATGTTGTCGGAGGAAGCCACTGCCAGGGAGATTGTTGAGCGTGAAGGGCTTGCACAGGTCTCAGATACCGGTGCGATTGAGACGGTTGTTCAGGAAATTCTGGATGCCAATCCTGGTCAGCTTGCGGCATATCGTGGTGGAAAAACCAAGCTGCTGGGCTTTTTTGTGGGCCAGTGCATGAGTCGTATGAAAGGCAAGGCCAATCCACAGATGGTTAATGATGTGCTGCTGAAGAGGCTTGAGGGGTGAGCGATTTTATGATTCGCTCTCGAACAGATCTTTGGTGCGCGGTGTTTCGGGCAAGGTTTTTGCAAGTTCAGGATTGATAACCTCAATTTTTTTTCTGGCTTCCTGAAGTCGTTTTTTGCAGGTATCGGCAATGCTCAGTCCCTCTTCATAGAGGCCTATAGAGCTTTCAAGGCCGGTGTCGGGATTTTCGATGTTGCTGGTTATCTCCTCAAGTCGAGAGATCAGCTCTTCGATTGAGGGTGTGCCAGGGGATTTAACGGAGGTTGAGGCTGCCATAAGTTGTAAGGGTTTACATGATTGTTACTAAAGGTAGGTAAAGAGAAAGATTATTCAAAAGGCAGGTGTGTGAGTGAAGTTTGTCGATAGTGCGTCTATTTTTGTTCAGGCCGGTGACGGCGGTAATGGCTGTGTGAGTTTTCGCAGGGAGAAGTTTGTGCCCAAAGGCGGGCCTGATGGTGGTGATGGCGGACGTGGCGGCCATGTATGGCTGAGAACCAACCCCCAGTTGACCACCCTTCTCGATTTTAAATACAAAAAAAAGTATATAGCCGTTCGCGGTGTCCATGGGCAGGGAGCCCGGAAAACAGGCCGGGATGGCGCCGATATTGTTATTGATGTTCCGTGCGGCACCATCGTCAGAAATGCGGAAACTCATGAGATTATTGCGGATTTGACTGGTGAGGATCAGGAACTCTTAATTGCCAGCGGGGGCAAGGGGGGGCGCGGCAACCAGCATTTTGCCACTCCGACCCGTCAGGCTCCACGGTATGCCGAGCCGGGCCAGAAAGGTGAGGGGTTTATGGTTGAAATGGAGCTGAAGCTTATGGCTGATGTCGGGTTGGTTGGCTTTCCCAATGCGGGCAAGTCTACCCTGATTTCGGTGATCAGCGCCGCAAAGCCTAAAATTGCCGATTATCCGTTTACGACGCTGGTGCCGAATCTTGGCATTGTGCGCTATGAGGAGTACAAATCGTTTGTGATGGCCGATATTCCTGGAATTATTGAGGGTGCGGCTGAGGGAAAAGGACTTGGCTTGCAGTTTTTGCGACATATTGAGCGGACGAAAATACTGGCCGTGCTTATTGCCGCTGATTCGCCTGATATTGCCGAAGAATACCGGACCCTTCTCGGGGAGCTTGAAAAATTTAACAAGGGTCTGCTTGACAAGCCGCGTCTGGTGGTGGTAACAAAAATGGATATTGCTGCTGAGGAGCTTGAGATTCCTGCTCTTGAAGAGGGTGTCAGGCTCCTTCCGATTTCAGCCGTCTCCGGGCAGGGGCTGAAGGAACTCAAGGATGAGCTCTGGAGGGAGGTATCGGGACGTATCAGGGCCGCTGAACCTTTGGATGAGGGGCTCGGGTAACCATGCAGCAGGGAGAACTTTTTGTCAGGTATGCGCGTCTTGCTGATGCCGGGGCTATTTCTGCCATTACTGCGGAGTATGCCCGCCAGGGAATCATGCTGGAGCGCACTAATGATAATATTGTTGAAAATATTCGTAATTTTTTTGTCGCGGAATACAACGGCGAGGTTATCGGGTGTTGTGCTATTGCATTCTATACCCAGAAGCTTGCCGAGATTCGGTCATTGGCAGTCTTTAACCGTTATAAAATGAAGGGAATAGGACGGTTACTGGTAGAAAAGGCCGAGTCGGTTTTACGTGAGGAGGGTGTGAGGGAGGTTTTTGTCCTGACGCTCAGTCGTGATTTTTTCAGCCGTGTCGGGTACAGTGAAATCCAGAAGGAGTATTTTCCACAGAAAATATGGAGGGATTGTACTCATTGTCCGAAGCTTATGGCGTGCGATGAGATCGCGATGGTGAAAACACTCTAAACTAATCATACAAACAGGGGCCGCAAAGTTGTGATCGTTCAGGAAGTTATCGTTAAAAACAAGGCGGGGCTGCATACCAGACCTGCGGCGGCAGTCGTCAAGCTTGCATCTCGTTTCAAATCAGATTTTTTTATCGAAATGCAGGGTGTCGAAATTAACGCAAAGTCAATTATCGGCGTTATGAGTCTTGCCGCTCCAAAAGGAACCCGGTTGACGCTCAAGCTGGACGGTGAAGATGCTGCTGAGGCAGCCCGCCAGTTGGTGGAGTTTTTTGATCAGGGTTTTGGGGAACAATAGCTTTGCGAATTGCATTCATATCTCCTTTTTTCCCTTTGAAGGGAGGTATAGCGCGATTCAGCGGACTTTTGGCGGATGCCCTTCGCGAGAGGCAGGGTTATGATGTTTTTTCTCTGGCGTTCAGGGCGCTTTTCCCGGCTTTTATAGCAAAAGGTGCTGAAGCTTCTTTGTCTGAAGAGTTTCGGCTTGTGCTCTTCAATCCCTTTTCCTGGCCAGAAACAATCCGGCGTATCAGGTCACTGAAACCCGATATTGTGCTGGTGGCATATTGGACAGGTCTGTTGGCTCCGCTCTGCTTTGTTGTGCGTCGCCTCACCGGCATCAGAATGGTGGTATTGCTTCACAACCACTCTTCACATGAATCCTTTTTTTTTGAACCGCTTATGCAGAGGCTGCTTGCTGCGTCCGCCGACGGCGTTCTGACTCTTTCCGTTGCTGTAACCCGGGAGGTGAGGGCTGCCATGCCGGACATTCCCCTGCTCACGCTCTTTCACCCGGTTTATGAGCCTGAACGAGAAATTCGTTCAGTACAGGAGGCGCGCAGGGCGCTGAAGCTTGATGCCCATTGCCCGGTGTTGCTTTTTTTTGGCTATGTGCGTCACTATAAAGGCCTTGATATAATGCTTCGAGCCATGCCCGCGATTCTTCAGAGGGAGCCTGCGCTCAGGCTGGTCGTCGCCGGACACTTTTATGAAGATCCTGGCATGTACCGACGTCTTATTGAGCAGCTTGCTCTTGGTGGACATGTTGACCTCTATCCGGGCTATGTTTCTGCTGAACGCAGCGCTCTCTTTTTTGCTGCGGCTGATGCCGTTGTGCTTCCATACCGAAGCGCAACACAGTCGGGGGTGATACCGCTCGCCTATGGATACGGTCTGCCGGTCATTGTCACTCCTGAAGGGGCTCTTCCTGAGATGGTTCGCCCCGGCGAGACAGGCTGGGTTGCCGGTGACAGTTCGCCTGAAGGGTTTGCCGATGCGGTCGGGGAGTTTCTTGACAAGAGGGAGAAGCTTTCTTTGATGCGTCCTGCAATTGAAGCTTTACGCCATGAATTTTCCTGGGAGGCTTTTGCTGCGTCTGCAGGCAGTTTTCTTGAGACTATAGCGGCAGGGAGGTAACGATGGAGGCGCTGACCTGCATTATCGTTCTGAACTGGAATGGGGCAGAGGAGACGATTGCCTGCCTGGAGTCACTTGCTCCCGTTATGGTGAAGGGATACAAGCTGCTGGTTGTTGATAATGGATCGACCGATGGTTCACCTGAAAAGATACGGAAGGCTTTTCCTTCTGTAGAGCTGCTTTGTTTGCCCGTCAATCTCGGCTATGCAGGGGGGAACAATGCCGGATTCAGGCGTGTTCAGGAGATGCAGGCCGAATTTGTAATTTTTCTGAACAACGATACCATTGTCGATGCCGGTTTTTGTGCTCCCCTTGTTGAAACTTTACGTCTTCAGTCGTTGGCAGGCATGGCGGTGCCGAAAATTTTCTATTGGGATCGACCTGATACGATCTGGTATGCCGGAGGAGTTTTCAGGTTGTCAACCGGCTTGATCTGCCATGTCGGACTCAGGCAAAAGGATGCGCCTGAGTTTGACCGTCCCGGTTCTACTGAATATGCGACTGGTTGCTGTTTTGCCATGCGATGCCGTGATTTCGAGGCGCTCGGAGGCTTTGATGAGACGTTCGCGATGTATGCGGAGGATGTTGACCTCTCCCTGCGGGTGCGAGCCCTGGGGAAAAGTATTGAGTATGTTCCCTCATCAAAAGTTTGGCACAAGGTGTCGGCTTCGCTTATGGGTCATCCATTCCGGAAGCTGGGAAAGAAGAGCTTTGGTGCACTTCGTCTTTTCCGCAAGCACAGGGCGTGGAGCGGCATGGTGCTTTATCTCTTGTTGCTTCCCCTCCGCCTTGCCATCAGCCTTCTGAAGCAACAGTTCGCAAGGAGGGTTCATGCAGAATAAGTGCAGAACGGTACTTGACGAAGCATATTTCAATGATCCGGCCCACCGGATTCGCTGGAAGAGAACTCTCGACTTTCTGGGAGGTTCCTCACCTTCTTCGGCACAGCTCAACAGTGGTCTTGATCTGGGTGAGCGCACTCCGTTGACAGCATTGCTGGAGCAGCATTTTGGCTGCCCATTTGAAAACACAACGGTCGATCTTGATATTGAGTTTTTGTCAGGCACTTTCGGAGTGGTGACTGCCTTTGAGGTTATTGAGCATCTCTACAATCCACTCCATGCACTGCTTGAGGTGAGGCAGCTTCTTGCTGGTGAGGATGCAAGGCTTTTTGTCTCCATGCCTCTCTGGAAACCCTCATATCTTGCAAGCCCCGACCATTTTCATGAGATGACGCGGGGTGAAGCTTTTTCACTTTTCGGCCGTGCCGGATTTGCAGTGCTGCGAAGCGCGGAGTTTCGTATCCGCCAGCCGTTGTTTTATCTTACGGGAGTGAAACCGCTGCTGCGGGCATGGTATGAAAAAGTGCAGATCTATGAACTTGCCGTCCGATAGGGGAGCCTCCCGCAGCCCACTCAGGCTTGTCTGGTTTTCCGAGATACAGTGGGATTTTCTCTCCACCCGGAAGCAGCGTCTGCTTGCCCGTTTTCCCGGGAACTGGAGCATTCTGTTTATAGAGCCCTTTGCGCTTGGGCGGAGCCATCACTGGCTCCCGGTCAAACGGGGTCGGGTTTGGGTGGTCAGTGTGCCCTTTCTCAAAAGCGTTCCCTTCAGGATCGGGCGATTGCTCGATATTCCCTTGCTGCGCGGGCTTTTTTCCCTGCCTGGTATTCTGCTCATGCTTTTCTGGGTAACGATGCTCGGATTCGGCTCATTCGACAGGATAATCGGTCTGAGTAATGTCTATTGGTGCAGGGTTGCCGCCATCCTCCCTTGTCGTCTCCGCTTTTATGATGCCAACGATGACCATCTTGCGTTTCCGGGGAGTCCCCCGTGGCTGAAGGGCTTACTCGGCTGCTATCTCTCCAGGGTGCATCTGGTGTTCAGTGTGAGCCGAGAATTGACCAGCCAGCTCAAGCTGCCGAGCGGTGTGCGCACCGTCGAACTTGGCAATGGCGTGGAGTTCAATCATTTTGCCCTTCCCCGTGCGGACAAGCCTGCCGCTCTCTCCGGGCTTAAAGGGAAGATTCTTGGCTACGCCGGAGCGATGGACTGGATTGATACCGCCCTGATTGCCGCAACTGCCCGCTCCTGGCCGGAGTATCAAATTGTCCTTCTTGGCCCCGCCTACGAACGGGAGTGGTGGAACAAACAGCAGGCGATAAATGCGCTTGCCAACGTGCACTATTTTGGGAAAATTGACTATGCCGAGCTGCCTGCCTGGGTGCAGCGGTTTGATCTGGCGCTGATGCCGCTGCTCTCCAACAGGCTGAAAGGGGTTTCTCATCCCAACAAGCTCTATGAATATACCGCCGTCGGTGTGCCGGTGCTTTCGATGAACTACTGCAGCGCGGTGGAGCGGGCGCGGGAGGTGGTGCATGTTGCTTCGTCGCATGAGGAGTTTGTCCGCATGGTGCCCGAAGCGCTTGCCGACCGGCGCGTTGAGGCAAGGCAGGCATTTGCCCGGCGGCACAGTTGGGATGCCCTGGCGGCCACGATGGAGAAGGAGTTGAGGAGCGCTTTTCTGGAGAGATGCCCGTGAATCGCAATGCCGTCATAGCCGGTCAGGCTGGATTCTCCTTTGCCGGATTTCTCTTCGGCCAGGTGGCACGGTTTGGCTATAACCTGGTTGTTGCCCGGTTGCTCGGTGTTGACGCTCTCGGGGTCTATGCGCTTGCCATTGCGGTTATCCAGATTTCAGAGGTGCTTGCCGTTGCGGGGCTTGATTCCGGCCTCCTGCGTTTTGTCAGCCTCAACAGTCACGATCCTCTCCGGCAGAGGGGCGCGATTGGTTCCGCCCTTAAAATTGCGCTTGCTCTCTCGCTCGTTGTGGCGCTCCTGCTGCTGTTGTTTTCAGGCCAGATCGCTTCGCTGCTCAATGGCAGCCGCCTGTTGCAACTCACGCTCTGCTGTTATGCGGCGGCAATTCCTTTCAACGTGGCAACCGTGTTGTTTGGCCATGCGATGCAGGGCTTTCAGCAGCTCAAGCCAAAAATTATTGCCACCCAGATACTCAGTCCGCTGCTTTTGCTTTTGCTGACGCTGCTTCTCCGCTACACCGCAGGTCATGATGCCGCTCTCTTTTTCCCCTTTGTGCTGGCAGGCGCCGGGGCATTCTTCTGGATTCATCCTCGACTCGCAGCCATAACCTGTGTGCTCCAGTCGGATATCCTGCACGCCCGCATGGACAAGGCGATGATGACCTATGCCCTTCCCTTCATGGCGGTCTCGCTCCTGAGCATGATGAGCCACTGGCTTGATGTGATGATGCTCGGGATGCTCACCGATACCGCAACGGTTGGCCTCTACCATCCTGCCGCACGAACGGCGGGGCTTCTTCGCTCGGTGCTTCTTGCCTTTACCGGCATTGCTGCCCCGATGATTGCCGATCTGCATGTGAAAAGCCAGAATGCGGAGATAGGCCGGATCTACAAGATGGTGACGCGCTGGATTATTATGGTTGTCATTCCGCCAGCGATCCTTTTTATGGTACTTCCCGAACAGGTGCTCGCGGTCTTCGGCGCCAGGTTTGCGGCAGGAGGTGCTACTGCGCTGCTTCTCTTGACTGCCGCCTCTTTCCTGCAAGCGACCTTTGGCCTCTCGGCAACAGTGCTGGCCATGAGCGGCTATGCACGGCTCAGCCTCGCTAATGCTCTTGGAGCCCTCGGCTTGCAGGTGATACTGAATCTTTTGCTGATTCCTCTGATGGGTCTGAATGGTGCCGCCCTTGCCACCCTGATCCTCTTTTTGATGCTTTCCGCTCTCCGGCTTGGCGAAATACAACGCCTGCTGAAAATTCACCCGTTTGGCAAAGCGCTCTGGAAACCTTGTGTGGCAGGGTTGTGTACCGCTGGGATTCTTTTGGTCATTCGACCGTGGCTGTTTTCTTTGCCCTCCCTGGTTGCGCTTGCGGCGGGAGCGCTCTTTATTGTATCCTTTTTTACGCTATTGCTGCTGCTGCTGAAATTGGAAGCGGAGGAGAGAGAGATTATTTTAAAGTATATCCCCTTTTTAAACAAGGAACCAAAGCGATAACGCTGTGAAGAAAAATATTGTCTCGATACTCACTGTTTATGGAGTCTACACCCTTCTGGCTCTGCTGCTCTTCTGGCCGCTCGTCTTTCAGCCTAACACCCTCCTTGCTCCCGACTCTCTCATTCCACACGCCTCAACCCTGGCGCTCGACAAGCTTCAGGCTGAAACCGGCACCTACCCTCTCTGGCAGCCCTGGCTCTTTTCGGGGATGCCGACGGTGGAGGCATTCAGCTATCTCAGCGGTCTCTATTACCCGAACGTTGTTTTTAACCTCTTTCATACTGACGGCATAGTGCTGCAACTGCTTCATCTCGCCTTTGCCGGTCTTGGAGTATTCCTCTTTCTTCGCCAGTACGGCCTGACCACCCTTGCCGCACCGTTAGGCGGAGCTATTTTTATGCTCAACCCCTACATGAGCGCCATGTTGGTGCACGGTCACGGCAGCCAACTCATGACGGTGGCCTATATGCCCTGGATGCTCTGGGCCACCTTGCGGCTCATGCAGCGCGGCGGGCTTGCCGATGCCGGGGTTCTGGCGCTTGTTGTTGGTTTTCAGTTACAACGCTCACATGTGCAGATCGGTTACTATTCGTGGATGCTTGTGCTGCTTCTGGTCGTTGTTTTGTTTCTCTTCAGGCGTTTCTTGCCAAAAACAAGTGATGGCGATTTAGCGAGTCTGTCTGGTGGTGGCGAGGGCGTGAACGCAGGTGGTCGCGGGAGAGGGATTGCAGGCGTTCGTGGGCATGCAGGTGGTGATAAGGTTCCTCAGGGCGTTGATGCGGGCAGCCAAAAGGGCATTTTTCGTCTGGTGTTGTTGCTGATCGTTGCGCTTGGTTGCGGGGTTGCCATGTCGGCCTCAATCTATCTGCCAGCCGCAGAGTATGCTGCATATTCGGTGAGAGGGGTGGCGGCAGAGGGTGGCGGCTCAGCGTGGGAGTATGCCACCCTTTGGTCGATGCACCCTCTGGAACTGCTCACTTTTCTGGTGCCGGGATTTTTCGGGTTTGGCGGCGTGACCTACTGGGGCTTTATGCCCTTCACCGACTTCCCCAATTATGCTGGCATTGTGGTGCTGCTCCTCGCCTTTGCGGGCGCTGTTCAGCGGTGGAAAGAGCCAATGACCTGGTTTTTTGTTGCCGCCGCACTGTTGGCGCTGCTGCTCTCCTTCGGCAGGTTTTTCAGCCCGATCTTCGATCTTTTCTACCATTTCGCCCCCCTTTTCAGCCGGTTCAGGGTGCCGTCAATGGCACTCATCATGCTCTACCTGATCATCTCCTTCCTTGCCGCCATTGGAGTGAACGACCTCCTTCAGCGTCAGCCCAAACGATTGCTGAAACCAATCCGGCTTGGAGCGCTTCTTCTCGCGGCGATTCTGCTTCTTTTTCTTGCCTTTGAACAACCTGTCGAGAGCTTTTTCCGCACACTCTATCCCGAGCCACAGGTTGGCAGTTTTGATCTTGCCTTTATGGTCAACAAAGTGCGCTGGGAGAATCTGACCGGGAGTCTCTGGATTGTCGTGATGCTTGCATCACTCTTTGCAGGAGTACTCTGGCTCAGCATCAGGGGGAAGCTCTCCCACAAACTGACCGCCCTGCTGCTTTTTCTCCTTGCGCTTGGCGATCTGCTCTGGATGGACATCCAGATTATTTACCCTTACGCGAACTCTCTGCGCCCACCGCTCTTTGCTGACAGCCGCGTTGTAGAGCCCGCATTCAAGCCCGACGACATTACCCGCTACCTTGCCGCACAGAAAGGGCCCTTCAGAATCTACCCCGCCGGACCGCTTTTTGCAGAGAACAAGTTTGCACTGTTTGGTATCGAATCTGTCGGCGGTTATCATCCCGCCAAACTCAAGCTCTACGAGGAGTTTCTCGCCAAAACAGAGAATCTCTCCAGCATTAACGTGCTCCGAATGCTCAACGTGGGCTACATTGTCAGCCCTGCACCACTTGGTCATCCAGCACTCGAACTGGCCAAAACCGGCACCCTGCAGCTCGCCAGCGGCCCCGTTACTGTTTATGTGTACCACCTTCAGCAGACCGCACCAAGAGCATGGTTCGCCAGTCGAGTTATCGCGGTGAACAACAACGAAGAGCTGTTAGCCCGGTTGCTTGATGATGAGGCCCCTGCCGGTGTGGCGTATGTTGATGATTCACTTTGGAGAGGAGCCAGCACGTTTGCTCCGGCCACGGTGACGTCGATTGATGCAAAAGCGGAGTCGATGGTTCTGAAGGTTGCCTCGCCTGGTGAGGCATTTCTTGTGGTGAGCGAGCTATATTATCCGCTACGGTGGAAGGTGAAGATTGATGGTCGTTCAGCCGCCATGATCAAGGTGAACGGGCTGTTGCGTGGTGTTGTGGTTCCAGCAGGAAGCAGGGAGGTCAGGTTTTACTATGATCGGAGCGGTTTTGAAACTGGACGTTGGATATCGCGTGGTGCTTTTATTGTGGCGTTGCTGATGGTGGTGGGGGGAGTGATTGGGAGGCGGTTTCAGCGGGAATAATTGAGCTGAGATGATCGGTTTTGCCAATCAGGTCGTTTGTGGCGTCATCAGTTCCCGCAACAAAACAAATACTCTGCCTCTGAACACTCCTGACCACTCAACCCAAGTCGTCTTGCACAAACTTTCCACTCCTTCACCACCTTACAGACATCATTGACAATTCGTCCAGCACGTGCGCTATCCATCCGGTAATATCCAGCAGTCGCCATTGCTACCCGAAAATCTGGCTGGCGATTATAGAGATCGAGTGATAATACATGCTCGGCTTTCCTGAAAGAGGGGTTCATGTCGAAAGCAGGTGCCAATCGCCAGCCTGCAGGAGTGCGGATGAAGCCGTGATTGCGCAGATGGTCATCGCGGTTTGCCGTGGCAATGTTGAACACCACTCTGGTGAAAAGCTCTTCGAGGTCACGGGTGATGTGGTCAGCTTCGCCGTAGGTTGAAAGAAATTCTGCAAGCTCCAGGTAACTGCCTTCGTCGGTGTCGGTATGGTGAAGCATGGTCATGGCCGAGGCAAAAAATCGGCGTTGATTTCTGGTTCGGTCAAATCGCTTCACAAGAAAGGTGTGGTAGCCGTTACCAATCTGCATGAGGCGAGCTTCGGGAACGGTAATATGGCACTGCTGTGCCAGTTCATGCAGCAGTTTTTCCCAGAGGGCAACATCGTAGTCATCATCGGCTGAGGGGAATTTGGCAATCCAGAGAGCGCCACCTTCATCAATAAGATTGGCTTTGGGGCGAGCGCCGCCAAGTGACGAACCGGGGGCAACAAGAATGTTCAGCCACTCTTTGATTTTACCGAGGTCATCCTGTTTTTTTCTGGTCAACTCAAAAGCCACCACCTGCAACTCAGCAATGCTTGACACCGGTGGAGCAGATAACGCCTCGTTGGACAGATAGAGCGATTTACCGGGGCGGCTGAAGCGCAAGGCGCCCATGCGTGTGCAGTCCTGAACTCCCAACAGAAAATCCCAGGGGCCAAGAGCTCTTGGTGTACGCTCCTCCTCTTTTGCTTCGATCGCCTCTCTCCGTTTCATCAGGAGTTGGCCCCAGCGATCGGGACATGAATCCATGAAGACTCCAAAATTGGAGCCTCCCGGAAAGAAGTCGCCCCCCGAGAGATCAAGCTCCGGATCGAGTGGAAATGCGTTGACCTGCCTGAGCCATGCTGGTTCATAAATAAAACGGACTGAACCCCGAGCCCCACGGGAGAGTGTGCCTATCTGTTGAAGAGGCCCGAATGCCGGGTCGTCAAGCCACACCCAGAGCTGCTCCTCTTCACGCTTCGCCATCACTCGCTCCTGCTGGCGCTTTTTTGCGCGGAGCCCTTCTCCGTTGGGGAAGCGATTCATCCTGCAGGCGCCGGCCCAAAGCGTCCTCTTTGGCAATCAACGAAAAATCCCCGAGCAGTCCGAGAACGCGAAGCACCTGGATGTAGAAGCCGACAGCCACCGACGGGTCACCATTCTCAATTTTATAGAGCGTTGGACGAGAGAGGTTTGCCCTGGCACAGACGGTCTCCATGGAAAAACGACGACGAAGCCTCGCATCCCTGAGGCGCTGCCCCAGAGACTCCATCTCTTTTGCCGAAGCGGGGTATAGTGGTGTGGCTCTGCTTGTCATAATGATAACCTTTGTTTGCATTATAACAAGAATTTGTGAATTATCATGACGGTTATGTCGTTCCGGGCGATGAACGCGTTCTATATTGCCTTGTCCTGAGACTCTTTGTCAAAGTCAAACCAAACCATTTTTACTATACCTGCTGATAGCGTTTTTGAATAGCTTGCTGCCCCCGAGGCTGGAGTCGTTGCAGTATCATCGTGGCGCAATTCCTCAACTTATTATTAAGTGAGATGTTAATTCAAAAATGAGGCACATGGGGTTCGCTTGTTGGGTGGTGTGGTTGTTCATTGCAAACCGGTATAAAGATAAAGACAGAATGCCAACGATTTCAATTTTTTACGGAATTCTCATTCGGATGTTCTTTCGGGAGCTGAGAAACATCATGTGCCACACAATTCATGCCGATTACCGAGGAAAAGTAGCAGTATATTCAATTCTTGATGGAACACTTCTGGCAGGTGGGTTGGCACCGAACAAACACAAGCAGGTCGCCGCATAGATCGATATTCATCAGGAAGATTTGCTCGCTGATTGGCATGGCTGTAAACGGCAAAAAACCGTTTCCAATAAAAGGACTTGACCAATGAGAATAGCAGAACTTCATCCCCAACCCGATTGGGTGTTGTCCATCGTTGCGGACGATGGTCGTATTGGTTGTTTTGATGTTACTCCTTACCTTGAAGATGAAGCGTTTGAAGAGCTTCGATACCATGATGAATTTTTGAAGGTTATCAATGGTGGCTATTTTATCGAATGGGAGTGCGGCGCTGATTTATCGGCAGACACCATTGAGTCACAGTGGAAAGTTGTGTAAAGGAAGCGAAGAAGACTCATTGCATTGGTATCGTCGCTGCACAAGACAGTTGAAGGAGATGGCACTATTGGGAGGTCTTTCAAAAGTTATCCCGGAAAAAATATAGAGTCCGATCCAGATATGTATATCAGCAGGTTATAGGTTCAGAATTTCAGAGGCTTCGAGAAAATAACGGGAAAAGACGGGCAAGATTTTCTTTTCTGCTTGTTCAGCAGGAACTGTAGTTTTACAACTATTTTCTATAACACAGAGGTACGTATTATCGACCATGGCAAAATTAGGTACAGAAAAAAATCCGGCAATAGTACATGTTCAGGATTTGGATCGGGCGAATGAAGTTGCTGAAATATTTGAGCAATATGACTGGAAGTATATCATTGGATTAGAACCGGAAAAGCCGGAGAATATATCAGACCTTGTAAAACTGCTTAACCCGCCTCAACTAAGCGTCAGTTCATCCAAAACAGGTCGCAATGAGCCCTGCCCTTGCGGAAGCGGTATTAAATATAAAAACTGCTGTGGATGATTCATCCCGTACCCTGCGGATAAAGAATCGGAATGAGACCTCAACATTCCGCCAAAACAGAAGACTCATCATAACTGCAGAGCGGGAACCGTCAGCTTTGGCACAATACTCTTGTTCATATTTGTACATCTTGTTCATGCTCTTGAACCGTTGTTGCCCAAAAAGGGGTAAAGTATTTACAGTAATATCAAGGCGAAGTGCAGAGTCTGAAAGCCAATGTTTTCGGGTCTTGTCCTGCTTCAGAAGAGAGGTAATGGGAGGGATAAATTTTTTTCTTTGAGGAGAAGAAATATATTGATTTAGGTTTTGTTTTTTTTCATAATTCGCTTACATTGTCTGTCCTTATGGATTTTTAAGGATTTGCGTTTTTTGTAATCAGAGGTTTTTTAAAAAGAAAGAGAGTTTCAGTATGCCGACGATTCAGCAGCTTATCAGGCTTGGAAGAAGTGTGAAAGTATCTAAAACAGCGTCTCCGGCGCTTGAAAAGTGCCCGCAGAAACGTGGGGTTTGTACGCGTGTCTATACGACTACACCAAAAAAGCCTAACTCTGCGTTGCGGAAGGTTGCGCGTGTCAGGTTGTCGAACAAGATTGAGGTCACGGCATATATTCCTGGAGAAGGTCATAATCTGCAGGAGCATTCAATTGTTTTGATTCGTGGCGGCAGGGTAAAGGATCTTCCTGGTGTGCGGTATCATATTGTGCGTGGTTCGCTGGATACGTCCGGTGTTGCTGATCGCAAGCAGAGTCGGTCGAAGTACGGGGCCAAGCAGCCTAAGGCTGGTGTTGCTGCTCCTGTCAAGGGTAAGGGTAAAAGGTAGATAAGTCGAATCATAAATTCAGGGAAGAACATGCCCAAAAAAGTTGGCTATAAAAGAATCGGTGTTGATTTTCGTTACGGGGATGAGAGTGTTGCCCGTTTTATCAATGCTGTGATGCTTGATGGAAAGAAGGCTGTTGCTACAAAGATAGTCTATGATGCGTTTGCTATCATTGCCGAAAAGTTGAGCGGCGAGGATCCGCTTGAGGTGTATCGCAAGGCTATGTCGCACATTGCGCCTGTCGTTGAGGTTCGCAGCAAGAGGGTTGGCGGCGCTACTTATCAGATTCCTATGGAGGTCAAGGCTTCAAGGCGTGGCGCACTGGCTTTTCGATGGCTCAAGATGTATGCTGCAAGACGTGGTGGCAAGTCCATGGCGGAAAAGCTTGCTGCAGAGCTGATGGATGCTGCTAATGAGCAGGGAGCCTCGGTTAAAAAGCGTGATGAAGTACACCGGATGGCCGATGCCAATAAGGCTTTTGCGCATTTCAGGTTCTGATGGTTTGTTAAAGTGTAGGATAAAAGGTCTAAAATTTTGTTATGGCAAGGCTGGTTGATTTAGATAAAGTACGCAACATCGGTATCATGGCTCACATTGATGCCGGCAAGACAACGACGACAGAGAGAATTCTCTATTATACCGGTCGTCTGCATCGGATGGGAGAGGTGCATGATGGCGGTGCGACGATGGACTGGATGGATCAGGAGAAGGAGCGCGGTATTACTATTACCTCTGCGGCGACGACCTGTTTCTGGGTGCCAAGGTTTGGTAATTATGTCGGTGTTAATCACAGGATCAATATTATCGATACGCCTGGTCATGTTGATTTTACGGTTGAGGTTGAGCGTTCCTTGCGCGTGCTTGATGGTGCTGTAGCGTTGTTTTGTGCTGTTGGTGGCGTTGAGCCTCAGTCTGAGACGGTGTGGCGCCAGGCAAATAAGTACGGTGTTCCGAGGATTGCGTATATTAACAAGATGGACAGGACTGGCGCAAACTTTTTTGATACGGTCAAGGCTATCAGGGAAAGGCTTGGTGCCAATCCGGTTCCTCTTCAGATACCGATTGGCGAGGGTGAAATTTTTGCTGGTTTCGTTGATCTTATCAGGATGAAGGGTATCATCTATAATAAAGAGGATGGTAGCACTTATGATGAGGTTGAAATTCCTCATGACCTTCAGAATGAGGCGCGGACATGGCGCATTAATATGCTTGAGGCTGTTTCGGAGCATAATGATACTCTTCTTGAGAAATATCTGAATGGAGAGGATATCACCGAGGAGGAGATTCGTAATGTGTTGCGTCAGGCGACACTCAAGGTTACCATTATTCCGGTGCTTTGCGGGTCCTCCTTCAAGAATAAGGGTGTTCAGTTTATGCTTGATGCTGTGGTTGAATACCTTGCCTCTCCTGTTGATGTTGGTGCGGTCGAGGGGCACCATCCTCGCACAGAAGAATCTGTAAGTCGTGAGCCGAAGGATGAAGAGCCGTTTGCGGCGCTGGCTTTCAAGATTGCTACAGACCCGTTTGTTGGAAAACTGACGTTTTTCAGGGTTTACTCAGGTGTGCTGAAGGCGGGCAGTTATGTGCTGAATACCATGACTGGTAAAAAAGAGCGCATCGGTCGTGTGCTTCAGATGCACTCCAACAAGAGAGAAGATATAGATTGTGTTTATTGCGGTGATATCGCAGCGGCTGTTGGTTTGAAGGATGTCAGGACCGGAGACACGCTCTGTGATGAAAATAGTCCAGTGGTGCTGGAGAAAATGATTTTTCCTGAACCTGTTATAGAAATAGCTATTGAGCCTAAAACAAAGAGTGACTCTGACAGGCTTGGTATGTCGCTGGCAAAGCTTGCCGAAGAGGATCCAACGTTCAAGGTGAAGACTGATGATGAAACAGGTCAGACTCTGATTGCCGGTATGGGTGAGCTGCATCTTGAGATTCTGGTTGATCGCCTCAAGCGTGAGTTCAAGGTGGAAGCCAATGTAGGTAAGCCACAGGTTGCATACCGTGAAACGATCAGGGAGTCTGTGGAGTTTGAAGGCAAATTTGTTCGTCAGTCCGGTGGTAAAGGTCAGTTTGGCCTAGTTGTTCTTCGAGTTGAGCCGCTTGAAGAGGGAAAAGGATACGAGTTTGTTGATGCTGTCAAGGGAGGAGTTATCCCGAGAGAATATATTCCTGCGGTTAATGTTGGTGTACAGCAGGCGATGAAAGGCGGTGTTGTTGCAGGGTATCCGATGCAGGATATCAAAGTAACCCTTTTGGATGGCAAGTATCATGAGGTTGACTCTTCGGAAATGGCCTTTAAGATTGCCGGTTCAATCGGTTTTAAGGGTGCGGCTAAAAAGGCTAATCCAGTGTTGCTTGAGCCGATCATGAAGGTTGAGGTCGTTACTCCTGAAGAGTATCTCGGAGATGTTATGGGTGATCTGTCAAGTCGTCGCGGCCATATCGAAGGTATGGGGCAAAGGGCTGGAGCTCAGTTTGTTAACGCCAAGGTTCCGCTTTCGGCAATGTTCGGTTACTCAACCGACCTTCGTTCGATGAGTCAGGGAAGGGCAAATTATTCGATGGAGTTTGACTGTTATCGCGAAGTTCCCCGCAGTATTGCGGAAGCTTTGCAGGAGAAAAGAATGAGCAAGGATTCGGAATAGGCAAGCACAGAGGCTGTATCAGTTTTAATTATTACAAACAATAACAGATAACCGACACGGAGATAAGTTATGGCAAAAGAGTCCTACAAAAGGGATAAACCCCACGTAAATATAGGTACCATTGGTCACGTTGATCATGGCAAGACAACCTTGACCGCTGCGATTACATCGGTTCTCGCCAAGCAGGGACTTGCTGCAGCGCGTGACTTCGGCAGTATCGACAAGGCTCCTGAAGAGAGAGAACGCGGTATTACCATTTCAACAGCGCACGTTGAGTATCAGACAAAAAAGCGTCACTATGCACACATTGACTGTCCAGGTCACGCTGATTACATTAAAAACATGATCACCGGTGCTGCCCAGATGGACGGCGCGATCCTTGTTGTCGCAGGTACCGATGGTCCTATGCCTCAGACCCGCGAGCACATCCTGCTTGCCCGTCAGGTAAACGTTCCTTCTCTTGTTGTTTTCCTGAACAAGGTCGATATTGCTGATCCTGAATTGATTGAGCTTGTCGAGCTTGAGCTCAGAGAGCTTTTGACTGCTTACAACTTCCCTGGTGACGATATTCCGATTATCAAGGGTTCTGCACTGAAAGCTCTTGAAGGCGATCCAGAGGGGGAAGCTGCAATTATGGAGCTTATGAATGCGGTTGATGAATTTATTCCTGATCCTGTCCGCGACGTAGACAAGCCGTTCCTTATGCCGGTTGAAGATGTGTTCTCTATTTCAGGTCGTGGTACAGTTGGTACCGGAAGGATCGAAAGAGGTCGCATCAAGATCAACGAAGAGGTTGAAATCGTCGGTCTGAGACCAACCCGCAAGTCGGTTGTTACCGGTATCGAAATGTTCCAGAAGCTTCTTGATGAAGGTCAGGCAGGCGATAACGCTGGTCTTCTTCTCAGAGGTGTTGATAAAACTGAACTCGAGCGTGGTATGGTTATTGCCAAACCAGGCACGATCAAGCCACACACCAAGTTCAAGGCTGAAGTCTATATTCTGAAGAAAGAAGAGGGTGGCCGTCATACTCCGTTCTTTAACGGTTATCGTCCTCAGTTCTACTTCCGTACAACAGATGTTACCGGTTCTGTGACGCTGCCTGAAGGCGTCGAAATGGTTATGCCTGGTGACAACCTTGGAGTAGAAGTTGAGCTGCTTGCTCCTATCGCTATGGATGAAGGGTTGCGTTTTGCTATCCGTGAGGGTGGTCGCACTGTTGGTGCAGGTTCCGTTACCACGATTATTGAATAAGAGTTTGTATGGCGTCCCGGGGCGGGGCCGAAAATCCCGCCCCTTTTTTATTGATAACACGAAAAAGGGTTGACAAGTGGCTGTACAGCAAAAGATAAGAATCAAGCTCAAGTCTTACGACCATAGCCTGGTTGATAAGTGGGCTCTAAGGATTATTGATGTGGTCAAGCAGACGGATGCAATTATCTTTGGTCCAATACCACTGCCCACAAAATCGCATGTTTATACTGTAAACCGGTCTCCACATGTTGATAAGAAGTCCCGTGAGCAGTTTTCTTTCTCCTCTCACAAGAGGTTGATCGAAATTATAAACCCGACATCCAGAACCATTGATATGCTTATGAAGCTTGAGCTTCCGAGCGGTGTTGATGTTGAAATTAAGTCTTAAAGAATTAGAAAAGGTAATCTTTATGGGTGCGATTCTTGGAAAGAAAATCGGCATGACCCGTTTATTCAATGAGAAACGCGAAGCAGTGTCCTGCACAATTATCGAGGCGGGTCCATGCTTTGTGACACAGGTTAAACGTGTAGATACAGATGGTTACGATGCTTATCAGGTAGGTATTGGCGAAAGAAAAGAAAAAAAAGTAAGCAAGCCATTACAGGGTCATTACAAAAAGGCTGGAGTTGCACCAGGTTTCAAGTTGGCCGAATTTGATTTTTCTGAGCTTAGACAGGAATTGCAACTTGGGAGTCCTGTAAGCGTTGAATCTTTCACCGAAGGTGAGAAGGTCAATGTCCTCGGGGTTTCAAAAGGAAAAGGTTTTGCTGGCGTTATGAAACGCCACAATTTCAGCGGTGGTCAAAGAACTCATGGTCAGTCTGACAGACAAAGAGCTCCAGGCTCTGTTGGTGGCTCATCAGATCCGTCAAGGGTTTTCAAGGGTACCAGAATGGCTGGACGTATGGGATCAGATAATATTACGGTCAGAAATCTTGAAATTTTCAAGATCATGCCGGAGTCTAATCTTATTGTTATTAAAGGATCTGTGCCAGGACCAAGAAATTCCTATGTCAAGATTGTTTCTACAAAAAAGTAAATGCTGAATGCGCGAAGCTATGGAACTTAAAGTCTTAAATACTGCCGGTGTTGAAACCGGGGAAGTGGTAACGCTCCGTGACGATATATTCGGCGCTGAAATATCTGAACATGCGATGTATCTTGATGTCAAATCGATACTCGCAAATAGAAGGCAGGGTACTCACAAGTCAAAAACACGTGGCGAAGTAAGGGGTGGAGGCAGAAAGCCTTTGCGTCAGAAAGGTACTGGCAATGCGCGTCAGGGTTCAAGCCGTTCACCATTGCATATTGGTGGCGGTACCATATTCGGGCCTGTACCCCATTCCTATGACCAGAAAGTGAACAAAAAGGTAAAGCTTCTTGCAAGACGCTCGGCTCTGAGTTCAAAGGCAAAAGCCGGTCAGATCCTTGTAGTTGATGACTTCAGGCTTGAGCAGATAAAGACCAAACCGTTTGCGGATATTCTGAAAAACCTTGGTCTTTCGCAGATAAAAACTTTGATGCTGACGCCTGAGTATGATGTGATTATTACAAGGTCTGGAAGAAATATTGCAGTTCTTAATATCATGACGGCAGATAAGGCTTCAACGTATGATATCCTTCATAGTCATACGCTGCTTGTTCAGAAGACCGCCTTGAAAAAAATAGAAGATACATTAGGGTAATTTGGAGCATTCCAGAAAAAGGAGTTAAAGAGATGATAAACCCGTTGTTGCGCCCTTTGTTGACTGAAAAGAGTACTGGGCTGACAGAGAAAAAAGGACAGTATGTCTTGATCGTCAAACCTGATGCAGACAAGAGTGATATCAGAAAAGCGGTTGAAAAGAAATTTGGTGTCGAGGTAAAATCTGTTCGTACGATTAACTGTTTAGGTAAATCCCGTGCTCAGAATACTAAAAGAGGTAGGATTACCGGAAAGAAGAGTGATTGGAAAAAAGCTATTATTACTCTTGCAAAGGGTCAGTCGATAGACTATTACTCAGGTACAGCCCAGAAGAGCGAAGGATAGAAATCATAAAAAGGATAGATCATACATTCAAATGGCTATAAGGAAATTAGCGCCGGTTACGCCAGGGTCGAGATTCATGTCATACCCTGCATTCGATGAAATCACAAAGAGCACGCCGGAAAAAAGCCTGCTTGTGCCATTAAAGAAGTCAGGTGGCCGCAATGCTGCAGGGCGGAAAACATCGAGGCATAGAGGTGGTGGACATAAAAGGCATTACAGGATTATAGATTTCAAGCGCAACAAGGATGGCATTCCCGCAACAGTTGCTGCTATTGAATATGATCCGAATCGTTCATCAAGAATTGCATTATTGCATTATAATGATGGAGAAAAACGTTATATTCTCGCCCCGAAAGGTTTAAATGTTGGCGACAAGGTGGAAAGTGGAGAAAAGGTCGAAATCAAGACCGGCAACACTATGCCTTTGAAAAATATACCGCTCGGGACTGATATTCATAATGTTGAGATGAAGGCAGGAAAAGGCGGACAAATTGTAAGGTCTGCCGGAGGGTTTGCAGTTCTTGCCGCGCGTGAAGGTGATTATGTTACGTTGAAACTTCCTTCAGGCGAAATCCGCAAGCTTCGTGTTGAATGTCGCGCAACAATCGGTGTGATAGGTAATGCTGATCATGAGAATGTTGTTTTGGGCAAGGCTGGCAGAAGCCGCTGGCTTGGAATTCGTCCTCAGACAAGAGGTATGGCGATGAATCCGGTCGATCACCCTATGGGCGGTGGTGAAGGTAAGTCGAAATCAGGCGGCGGAAGAAAGCATCCTATGTCTCCGTGGGGACAGCTTGCCAAGGGACAGAAGACCAGAAATAAGAAGAAGGCTTCACAGAAATTGATTGTACGGGGTAGAAACGCCAAATAACTATAGCGGTTAACAACAACAAGCAGAGAAATTATGCCAAGATCACTTAAAAAGGGACCGTTCATTGATATTAAGCTGGAAAAGCGGATCCTTGATATGAATAGCAAGGGTGAAAAAAAGGTTATTAAGACCTGGTCCAGAAGCTCAATGATTTCACCTGATTTTGTCGGTCACACGGTAGCTGTGCATAATGGAAAAAACCATGTGCCGGTTTATGTTGGTGATAATATGGTTGGTCACAAGCTTGGAGAGTTTTCCCCGACAAGATCATTTCGCGGCCATGCCGGTGGTGGAAAGGCTGAAAAAGGCGGATCGGCACCAAGAAAAAAATAAATTGAATAACGCGAAAGGGTAAAGATATCATGGAAGCTAAAGCAATTTTACGGGATACGCCGACATCACCAAGAAAAATGCGTCTTGTGGCAGGTCTTGTTCGTGGAAAGCAGGTTAATCTGGCGAAAGCTATTCTGCTTAACTCAACAAAGGCGGCTTCACGAAATGTTATGTTGACGCTCAAGTCCGCCGTTGCCAATTACGCACAGCGTAATCCGGATGAACGGGTCAGTGATCAGGAGTTGTTTGTCAAAGCAGTTTTTGTTGACGAAGGTATGACATTGAAACGAACTCTTCCAGCTCCGATGGGCAGGGCGTTCAGGATTCGGAAAAGATCGAATCATCTCACGATAGTCATTGATAAGATTAAAAATCCAGCAACTAAATAAAATAAGGAGAGAGCATTGGGTCAGAAAGTTAATCCTACTGGATTTAGGCTGGGAATTATCAGGGATTGGGCTTCGCGCTGGTATGATGACAGTCCGGTTATTTCGGAAAAAATCAAGCAAGACCATGTTATTCGTACCTATGTTCTTGCAAGGTTGAAAAAGGAAAGGGCTGGTATTGCTCGTATTATTATTGAAAGAACAACAAAGCACGTCAAGATCAATATCTATGCAGCCCGGCCTGGTGCTGTTGTAGGAAGAAAAGGCGAGGAGATCAATAATCTTTCCCAGGAGTTAAGTCGTATCACTGGTAAAGAGGTAAAGATTGATGTTGTTGAGGTTGTAAAGCCTGAAATTGAGGCTCAGCTTATTGGCGACAATATCGCTTATCAGCTTGAGAATCGTGTTTCTTTCAGAAGAGCTATGAAACAGGCGATTCAGCAGGCAATGCGCTCCGGGGCTGAAGGTGTAAGAATCAGATGCGGTGGTCGTCTTGGTGGCGCTGAAATTGCCCGTTCTGAGCAGTATAAGGAAGGAAAGATTCCGCTTCATACCATTCGTGCGAATGTCGATTATGCAAGTGTTACAGCACACACTATTGCCGGTACAATTGGAATCAAGGTATGGGTTTACAAGGGTGAAGTGCTTGTGCAGCGTATTGACGCCATAGAAGAAGAGGAAATGAAGAGAATGAAAGACAGACGAAGCGATGCTGGTGCAAGAAATCGCGATACACGTGATGGCCGTGCCAAGCGCCGTAACCGTACAAAGCGATCATAATATCAAGTACCATACAACCAGAAAATAGAATGGAGTTGCCTGTATGTTAATGCCAAAAAGAGTTAAATATAGAAAGACACAAAGAGGCCGGATGAAAGGCAATTCAGGTCGTGGTACATCGGTATCTTTTGGTTCCTTCGGTTTGAAAGCCGTGGAGCAGGCATGGATTACCAGCCGTCAGATTGAAGCTGCCCGTGTTGCAATGACCAGATTTATGAAGAGAGATGGTAAAATCTGGATCAGGATTTTCCCGGACAAGCCAGTAACCCAAAAACCTGCTGAAACCCGAATGGGGTCAGGTAAAGGCTCTCCTGAGTTTTGGGTTGCGGTTGTAAAGCCAGGAAGAATCATGTTTGAGGCTGATGGAGTGCCGAAAGAGGTGGCCACAGAGGCTTTCAGGTTGGCGGCAAAAAAGTTGCCAATCAAGACCAGGTTCATTGTCCGTCCTGATTACGAAGATTAACCGAGCAACTAATTCGACAAGAGGGTTACTTATTATGAAAAAGTATGAAATTGCGGCATTGAGCAAGCAGGAATTGATCGACAAACTCAAAGAGCTTGAAGAAAGACTTGCTGATATCAATTTTTTTAGGGTTATTGAGCAGCCGCAGAATCCAATGGTTTTCCGCAATTCCAAGCGGGATATTGCACGTATGAAAAACAGGCTCCACCAGCTTGCGGCCGCTGAAACTGGACTTGTTTGACGGAAAGGAAAACAATAAAACTGTTTACTTACATGGAAGAAAATAAAATGGGCAGTGAATCTATGGAACAGAGTGCTCCAGTAAGAGGAAGAAAAAAAAGCTGGTTAGGTAAGGTTGTCAGTGACAAGATGGATAAAGCATGTATAGTTGCTGTTGAGCGCAGTGTTCAGCATCCGGTTTACAAAAAATATTTCAAGAAGACGACAAGGCTGATGGCTCATGATGAAAATAATGATGCAGGAATTGGCGATCTTGTCAAGGTCGTTGAGTGTCGTCCGTTGAGTAAAAGAAAAAGCTGCCGTCTGGTTGAAATTATTGAAAAAGCCAGATAAGAGAAGATTTTTATACATTTATTAAAGATTGAAACAGGATGATCCAGAAAGAAACAAATCTGGTTGTTGCCGATAACAGTGGAGCTAAAAAAGTTCGCTGTATTCATGTATTCGGTGGAACCGGGAGGCGATATGCCTCATTGGGTGATCAGATTATTGTATCGGTCAAAGCGGCGGTGCCAGGCGGAATTGTCAAGAAGAAAGATGTATGCAAAGCCGTTGTAGTTCGCTGTGTTAAAGAGTCGCGGAGAAAAGATGGTTCGTATATTCGTTTTGACGAGAATGCGGTTGTTCTTCTCAATGCTCAGGGTGAACCAAGAGGAACCCGCATCTTCGGACCTGTTGCAAGAGAACTTCGTGACAGAAAGTTTATGAAGATTGTTTCTTTGGCGCCTGAAGTATTATAAGGTGCGTCAGGCGGGAGTAACTCAGTTGGTAGAGTCACAGCCTTCCAAGCTGTTGGTCGCGAGTTCGAGTCTCGTCTCCCGCTCAGGATTTTATGAAATACTATCATATCAGTGAAAAATGAAAACAGGGATTAAGAAGGTTAAGCTCCACGTCAAGAAAAACGACTCTGTCGTTGTTATCAGTGGCAACGATAAAGGAAAAGCTGGCAAGATTTTGAAAGTATTTCCGATAAAAAGTCGCGTTATAGTAGAGGGAGTTAATATCAGGAAGCGTCATACCCGTCCGGCGCAGGGTCAATCTCAAGGGTCGATCATTGAGAAGGAGTTTCCTATTCACTCGTCTAACGTGAAGAAAAGTTAAGTTTTTTTCCTAAATGTAAGGATGACAAAGACCATCCCGGTAAACTGATAATGAACAAGATGGACAAGAAAAAAGAGATAACACAGGCAATTCCCTCAGAGGCAAGACTTGAGACCTTCTACAAAGAGAAAGTAACGCCCAATCTTATTGAGCGGTTTCAGTACAAGAATGTCATGAAAGTCCCCCGACTTAAAAAAATATCGATTAATATCGGTGTCGGAGCCGCTGCAGCAGAACCTAAGTTGCTTGAAATAGCTCTCCAGGAACTTGCCCAGATTACAGGCCAGAAGCCACAGGTTCGTAAATCAAAAAAAGCGATATCAAACTTTAAACTTCGTGAAGGTCAGGCTATAGGTTGCCGGGTAACGCTACGCCGAAAGGCCATGTATGAGTTTTTTGACCGTTTTGTCAGTCTTGCCGTTCCAAGGATACGTGATTTCCGCGGGCTTAGTGATACCAGTTTTGATGGCCGGGGAAACTACACTGCAGGAGTCAGGGAGCAGATAATATTTCCGGAAATCGATATTGATAAAGTACCGAGAATTTCCGGCATGGATATCAGCTTTGTAACCTCTGCTTCTACCGACGAAGAGGCTTACATGTTGCTTTCGGAACTTGGGATGCCATTTAAAAAGAAGAACAACTAAATAATTCACAATACAGATGGCCAAGAAAAGCGTTATAGCAAGGAACGAAAAAAGGATAAAGCTTGTCGCGAAGTATGCCGACCTTCGTGCAGAATTAATTAAAGCTGGCGATTATGAAGCCCTTCGTAAGTTGCCGAGGGATAGTTCAGCAACAAGAGTTCGTAATCGTTGTGTGCTTACCGGTCGAGGAAGAGGGGTGTATGCCAAATTTGGGCTTTGCAGGCATATGTTCCGCAAGTTCAGTCTTGAAGGAAAGTTGCCCGGTGTTAAAAAGGCAAGCTGGTAAGTTCGCTTGCTTGTAGTTAAAGAAAGGTATTTGTTCATTTTCGAAAGTAACCAACGTTCGCTATGCCTGTAACGGATTCTATTGCAGATTATATCACCCGTATCAGAAATGCGGGAAGAGCAAAAAATAAAACAACCGATGTCCCGTATTCAAAGCTGCGGGAAAACCTCTCGCAATTGCTCGTGGAGAAAGGGTACATAAAAAGCTTTACGGTCATATCAACTGAAAAATTCCCTTTTTTGCGGATTGATCTGAAGTATACTGCCAGCGGTGATCCTGCTATTAAGGAGATCACCCGAGTAAGCAAACCCGGTCGGCGTGTTTATGACGGAAAAGATATTAAAAAATATCTTGGTGGTCTCGGCTTGTATATCCTTTCTTCATCGAAAGGGGTTATAACCGACAAAGAGGCCAGGGCACAGGGTGTTGGCGGTGAAATCCTGTTCCGTATCTATTAATTATAAGCCAGAGAGCATTAGAATACCATGTCAAGAATAGGAAAAATGCCCATAACCCTGAGTAATCAGGCAAAGATAGAGATCAGCGATATGAACATCAGGGTATCTGGTCCTAAAGGTACTCTTGAACAGAGGCTGACGGATCAGGTTACGATTTCAGAAGAGGGAGGACTCCTTACTGTTTTAAGAGTTGACGACAGCAAAAAGGCAAAAGCTCAGCACGGTCTTTATCGCATGCTTATCAGTAATATGGTTGATGGTGTGACAAAAGGGTTTACCAGAAAACTTGAAATTGCCGGTGTCGGGTATCGTGCAGAACTAAAAAATGATCTGCTTGCTCTGACTCTTGGTTATTCACATATGATTTATTTCAAGGCTCCTGACGAGATCAAAATAGAGGTACCGGATCAGGTTACCATTCTTGTAAGCGGTATTGATAAGGCGTTAGTTGGTCAGGTTGCAGCAAAGATTCGATCATTCAGAAAACCTGAACCTTATCGAGGAAAAGGTATCAAGTATGAAGGTGAAGTGATACGCCGCAAGGAAGGTAAGGCTGCAGGTAAGTAACGAATAAAGAATACAAGTAGTCAGGCAATAACATATTACAACGGTTCAAGAGAATGAGTCAAATCGATAAAGCCTCCCGGAGGCAGAAAATCAAGGACAGAAGCCGAGCAAATGTCCAGGGTACCCAGGTAAAGCCGAGGCTTTGTGTCTACAGGAGCCTTTCACAGATTTATGCGCAATTGATTGATGATGTGAACGGTAAAACGTTGCTGGCTGCATCAACTATGTCGAAAGATAACAAGGCGCTTCAGGGCTCAAAATCTGAATTGTGCCGTATTATCGGCAGTCAGATCGGTCAGAAAGCTCTTGCCGCAGGTATAACAAATGTAGTATTTGACAGGAATGGATTTCGTTATCATGGCAGAGTCAAGGCATTGGCTGATGGTGCGAGAGAAGCAGGACTGATCTTTTAAAAACTTTTCAAAGAGATAGGTAAATGGCGAAAACATCTGCTAAGAGTATCAGACCCGGTGAATTAAATCTGAAAGAGAAGCTTGTTCATATCAACAGGACCGCAAAGGTTGTTAAGGGCGGTAAGCGTTTCGGATTCAATGCAATTGTTGTTGTTGGCGATAAAGAGGGTCATGTCGGTTACGGGCTTGGTAAGGCAAATGAAGTACAGGATGCCATTGCTAAAGGTATCGAAGATGGCAAGAAAAATGTGATTAAGGTGCCGATTGTCAAAGGAACTATACCACATCAGATTGTGGTAAAGTATGGTTCAGCGAAGGTCATGATGAAGCCTGCAACTCCCGGAACTGGTCTTATTGCCGGTGGCGCAGTGAGGGCCGTTCTTGAGATGGCTGGTATTCATGACATTCTGACCAAATCGCTCGGTTCATCGAACCCGCACAATGTTGTAAAAGCTGCAATCAAGGGGCTTCAGAGTATGTCTGACGCTTATGATGTAGGCGAAAGAAGGTCAAAGAGCCTGACTGAGGTTTTTGAAAGTTAAAATGAAAGAATGCGATCATGAGTGATAAAATATTGAAAATTACCCAGGTGCGTAGTGTCATTGGGGGTACGAAAAAACAGAAAGCAACAATTCAGGCCCTTGGACTCGGAAGACCGAATTATAGTGTTGACAGGCAGGATAATCCCTGCACAAGAGGACAGATCAGGGTTGTACAGCACCTTGTAAAGGTTGAAGAAGTCTAAGATTTTACTAATAGAAAGTCGGGAATTGAAACCATGGATTTAAGTTCACTTCGTCCAGCAAAAGGCGCAGTAAAAAACAAAAAGCGGGTTGGCCGCGGTCAGGGTTCGGGTAATGGAACGACTGCCGGCAAAGGTAACAATGGCCAGCAGTCACGAAGTGGCTACAAAAGACCAATCATTGAGGGTGGACAGGTTCCGGTGTATCGGCGTTTGCCAAAATTCGGGTTTACACCTCTTGATAAAAAACCGGTCAATACCGTAAATCTTACCCAGATCGACAAGTGGGTACAAGATGGTCTTGTCGCAAACGAGATTACGATTCTCGATCTCAAGTCTCTCCTTCATGCCAGTAATGCTGATTATTTCAAAATTCTCGGTAATGGTGAATTGACGAGCGCTATTAAAATCAACGCTCATGCATTCAGTAAAAGTGCCGAAGACAAGATTACCGCTGCAGGCGGCGAAGCAATCAAGGCGTTCCGTACCCTTGAAGAGGCATCAAAGGTCAGGGATCTGCCGTTTGAAGAGGCACTCTTAAAACCAAAAGCGAAACTGGTAAAGAGATCCAAAAAAACAACCAAGCCCTGAATTTGATAAAAGGACGCTATGAAGCTTACTGAAAGTATAAGGAACATTAATAAAATCCCTGAGCTCCGTCAGAGGATCCTTTATACGCTTCTGTTGTTATTTGTCTACAGGCTGGGTTCACATATTACCATTCCAGGTGTTGATGCGGCTGCAGTGTCAGGCGCATCGCAGACCCATTCGAACGATCTGTTTGGATTGTTCGATCTCTTTGTTGGTGGAGCTTTTGCGAGGGCATCTATTTTTTCGCTTGGCATCATGCCGTACATTTCGGCCTCAATTATTGTACAGCTTCTTGGCGCAGTAACCCCCTATTTTCAGAAATTACAGAAAGAGGGAGAGGATGGACGGCAGAAAATCAGCCAGATGACCCGGTACGGAACCGTTTTGATAGCGATTCTCCAGTCATGGGGGGTAAGTGTGAGCCTTTCCAGCCCGGCATCATTCGGCAAGGTTATTGTCCCTGATCCCGGAATATTTTTTACATTAACGGTCGTGATTCTTTTGACATCTGCCACGGTTTTCGTTATGTGGCTTGGTGAAAAGATTACAGAACGCGGTATTGGAAACGGCATATCACTCATTATTATGATTGGTATTCTTGCAAGATTTCCACAAGCTCTTGTTGCGGAATTTCGTTCTGTTTCTCTGGGAAGCAAGAACTGGATTATAGAGATTATTATACTTGCGATGATGGCAGCAATTGTTGCTTTCGTTGTTGTTCTGACTGTTGGTACCAGGCGGATCCCAGTCCAGCATGCCAAAAGGGTTGTTGGCCGAAAGGTATATGGAGGCAGTACACAGTACATACCGATGAGGATCAATACTGCTGGTGTTATGCCAATTATATTTGCGCAGTCTATTATGTTTCTTCCTGGTACCTTTCTCTCCTTTTTTCCGGAAAATGAGGTGATGCAAAAAATTGCCGGTCTTTTGGCTTATGATTCATGGTGGTATGCTCTCATGTTTGGCACAATGATTGTCTTCTTTACTTATTTTTATACAGCTATCGCGTTTAATCCAAAAGAAGTTGCTGATACCATGCGCCGGCAGGGTGGTTTTATCCCCGGTGTCCGTCCCGGAAAAAGTACCGCAGACTTTATTGATAATATTTTGACGCGCATTACGCTGCCGGGAGCGATATCACTGGCCATTATTGCGATTCTTCCTACTTTTCTGACCAAGTTCGGTAATGTTACGCAAGGATTTGCACAGTTTTTTGGAGGAACCAGTCTTCTGATCATTGTTGGTGTTGGCCTTGATACATTGCAGCAGGTTGAGAGTCATTTGCTGATGCGTCATTATGATGGCTTCATGAAGTCAGGCAAAACTCGCGGACGGCAGAGCAGGTAACACATCACCTATGATTACGATAAAAAGCGAACGGGAAATTGATCTGATGAGAGAGTCCGGCGCTTTGGTAGCCAGGGTACTCGATCTTATTGAAACGGAAATAAGGCCCGGAATGACGACGAAGCAGCTTGATATGATGGCTGAGGAGTTTATCAGGGATCATCAGGCGCAGCCAAGTTTTTTGAATTATGCGCCGAAAGGCGATCCGGGGGTGACGCCCTATCCAGCAACACTCTGTGTTTCCCTCAATGAAGAGGTAGTTCATGGAGTTCCGAATATTAAAAGAGTTATAAAGGAAGGTGATATCGTTTCCGTCGATTGTGGTGTTTATAAAGGAGGTTATCACGGTGATGCGGCACGAACTTTTGTACTTGGCACTATTGATGAAAAGGTACAGGAGCTGGTTGATGCAACACGTGAGTGCCTTGCCCGTGGAATTGCCATGGCTGTAGCCGGAAATCGACTTCATGATATTTCGTCGGCTATAGAGGACTATGCCCGTTCGTTCGGGTTCAGTGTTATTGAAAATATGGTTGGCCACGGTATAGGCAGCGAACTGCATGAAGACCCTGCTGTACCAAATTATGGGAAAAAAAATACCGGGGTAAAGCTTCGCGAGGGCATGACACTCGCTATTGAGCCTATGATAGCTCTTGGAAGATCACGCCGCGCAATCAGTAAGCGCGGTGGTTGGGTTGCAGTAACAGAGGACGGAAAGCCATCAGCTCACTTTGAGCATACAATAGTTGTAAGGCCCGGGAAAGCTGAGATACTGACTCGTACCTTTCTTGAGGGGAAACAGCTTGCTTGATAGCGTACAACATTTTATCGAATAAAGGAGCAGACAATTTGGCTAAAGAAGAATCAATTGAGATTGAGGGAGTGATTCTGGATGCACTTCCGAATGCGCTGTTTAAGGTAAAACTTGAAAACAGTCTTGAGGTGCTTGCCCATGTTTCGGGTAAAATCAGAATGCACTATATCAGAATACTCCCTGGGGACAAGGTTAAGGTACAGATATCCCCTTATGATATAACCAAAGGACGTATTACATACCGGTATAAATAAGTGATAAAACAGGTCATGTGAATATTGGTTTTGTAATCTTTATTTATTACATTACAAGCCTTTTCACATTTCGGAACGAGTTGGTTTAATTATTGCATGTCGGGTTTATTATGAAAATATATTCTTCTATCAAAAAGCGTTGTGAGCATTGCCGCATTGTTAAACGCAAAGGCAAGAGATATGTGATTTGCAAAGTAAATCCCAGCCATAAACAGCGCCAGGGTTGATCTTCAGAAAAACAATAGAACATAAATGAGAATATGAGGATAGCTGGGGTAAATTTGCCGTTGAACAAACATGCCGTTATCGCTTTGACGCATGTTTATGGTATTGGGAGAGCATCAGCAGAAAGTATTTTGCAGAGAGCCGGTATTGCGCCTGACAGAAAGATCTCTGAGCTGAATGATGAAGAAGCGCATGCTATCAGAGAGATTATTGCCGAGTCATACAAGGTTGAGGGGCAGGCTCGCGGTGAGCAGCAGACAGCCATTAAGCGCTTGATGGATATTGGCTGCTACAGAGGTCTTCGTCACCGTCGTTCGCTTCCGGTTCGCGGACAGAGAACACGGACCAACGCGAGGACCAGAAAGGGTAAACGAAAGACCGTCGCCGGCAAGAAGAAGGCTGTCAAGAAATAGTGGTGTATAGGCAATAAATCTTCGATTACTATAAGAATGTAAGTTCATGGCTACAATAAGCAGGAAAAAAAAGAAAGTAAAAGTTACCGCAGAAGGTGCTGTGCATATCAAGGCATCCTTTAATAATATTATGGTAACCATTACCGATGTTCAGGGCAATACGGTTTCCTGGTCCAGTGCTGGTAAAAACGGATTCAAAGGCTCAAAAAAGAATACACCATACGCTTCTCAGGTGACTTCTGAAGCCGCAGCCAAGGAAGCCTATGATCTTGGTATGAGACATGTCAATGTCTTTATTAAAGGTCCGGGTGCCGGACGCGATGCAGCGATTCGGGCATTGCAGGGAGCAGGTCTTGATGTGCGGACTATCAAGGATATAACACCGCTTCCCCATAATGGCTGCAGGCCTCCCAAACGCAGAAGGGTCTGATTTTATATATTCATAGAATTTCAATGAAGCAATTGATATGGCAAGATTCAGAGGGTCAATAACAAAAGTATCCCGCAGGTTAGGTATTGCACTTGCGCCTAAGGCTGAAAAATATCTCGAAAGACGCCCTTTTCCTCCAGGTCAGCATGGTCAGGGTCGGAAAGGTAAGGTTTCTGAGTATGCACTGCAGCTTCGAGAGAAACAGAAGATGAAGTACCTTTATGGTATCTTGGAGAAGCAGTTCAGGAATTATTATCAGAAAGCGGTCTCGCAAAGAGGTATTACAGGTGATAACCTTGTTAAGCTCCTGGAAAGGCGTTTTGATAATGTTGTCTTTCGTGCTGGCTTTGCGCCATCAAGGTCAGGTGCCCGTCAGCTCGTTACGCACGGGCATCTTCTTGTCAATGGCAAAAAGGTCGACATTCCCTCTTATATAGTCTCACCAGGAGAGTTGATTGAATTCCGTCAGAGAAGTAAAAATATGGGAGCAGTTACTGATTCGCTCAATAAAGCACCCGAATCACGCATCCCTTCATGGATTCAGGTTGACAAGGCGAACCAGAAGGCTGTTTTTCTGAGCGTTCCTGAGAGAGTGGAAGTACAGGAACCATTCAACGAACAGTTGGTCGTTGAATTATACTCGAAGTGATTTTAATGAATTCTAAGGTATAAACACTATGATATACCAGATGCAGATGCCTGCAAAAATAGAGGTGGACGAAGCTTCACATAGTGATTCTTTCGGCAGGTTTATTGCGCAGCCGCTTGAACGCGGTTATGGAGTGACCCTTGGAAACGTTATGAGAAGAGTTTTGCTTGCATCACTTCCGGGAACTGCGATAACAGGGATCAAAATTGACAATGTCTATCACGAGTTTGCTGCCATTGATGGTGTCCGTGAAGATGTTCCCGAAATTATTTTGAACCTTAAAAAGGTGCGTTTCAAGTCCACCTGTAAAAGAAACTGCAAGACATCACTTTCCCTTGTCGGGCCTATGGATTTTACCGCAGGCGATATTGTTCCTCAGGAGGGTGAGTTTGAAGTACTAAATAAGGATATGCACATCGCAACGATAAATGCAGGTGTGACGCTTAAAATAGATGTTTATATCGGGAGAGGCCGCGGTTATATGCCTGCAGAGGATAACAGGCCTGAAGGTATGCCGATTGGCTATATTGCCATTGATGCAATCTATACCCCTATCAGGAATGTTAAATTTACTGTTGAGAATACCCGTGTTGGTCAGCGTACTGATTATGAAAAAATGATTCTTGATGTCGAGACGGATGGTTCCGTTACTCCTGATGACTCAATCAGTCTTGCAGGCAAGATCATTACTGAACATGTTATGTTTTTTGCCAATTTCTCACCCACAGAGGAAGAGTTTACTGAAGAGGAGTTTAAGCTGCAGGACGATGAGTTCGAGACTATGCGCAGGCTCTTTCACACCAAAATCGAAGACCTTGATCTTTCAGTGCGTTCGCATAACTGCCTGAGACTTGCGGAAATCGATACTATTGGCGAACTCGTTTCTCATAAGGAAGAGGAGTTGCTTAACTATAAGAATTTTGGTAAAAAGTCGCTGACAGAACTTAAAGAGCAACTTGAGAAATTTGACCTGAAGTTTGGTATGGATATTACCAAGTATCAGATGAAATGATAAGATTTGTAACCCCTTTTTTGAATTATTGAGATCAGGAAACAGTCATGCGTAAAGTTAAGCCGGCAAGAAAACTCGGAAGAACCGCAGCCCATAGAAAGGCGACACTTAGAAATCTGTCAACGCAACTGCTTGTTTACAAGCGTATTGAGACGACAGAAGCGAAAGCCAAGGAGACCCGCAGGGTCGTTGAGAAGATCATTACCAAAGCTCGTAAAGGTACGGTTCATGCCCAGCGTGAAATCTTCAAGGATATCCGCGACAAACAGGCCATCAGAATGCTTTTTGAAGAGATTGTGGCTAAAGTCGGTACTCGTAATGGAGGGTATACCAGAGTTATCAAACTTGCCCCCCGCTATGGTGATGCTGCAAAAATGGCGGTAATTGAACTGGTAGATTACACTGAGGCACCTTCAACAAGTCAGAAAACCGGTAAACAGGATCGCGCAAAACGAGTCAAGGGTTCGAAGAAAACGGCTGAAGCTGCAAAAGTTTCCTCTGCCGAATAACTCTCTTTGTTCTTTAATCTGTCAGGGTTATTGATAGTAGTCATTGTCAGCATGAAGGTAATTATCTGCAGGCAATGACTATTTGTTTTTCAGAGAAAAACGGACTGATTTCATGGATAGGGTGTTGTTCTATGCTTGAAGGGAATCCATTGTGTTTTTTGCTTGACGTCAGGGCTTTTGTAATTTCTGTGTCAAGATTCCCTCCCTTGAGGCAGATCAGAATACCTTTTGGTTTCAAGAGCTTGCTGGCATAAACGCAGAGTTTATCGAGTGAGGCTACTTGTCTTGATAGTACTGTATCAAACATTACCCCCTTAAGTTCCTCAACTCTTATATGCATCGCAACGGCGTTGCGGATGCCAAGCTCCTTGATCATCTCTTGACAGGCAGTAATTTTTTTTCCTGTCGCGTCGACAAGAAGAAACTGCGTTTCAGGAAAGGCGATAGCAAGTGGAATTCCAGGTAGTCCTCCCCCCGTACCAAGATCAAGAACCTGTTCTCCCTTCCTGAATGAGTGAAAAAGAGTGATCAACAGTGCATGAAAAATATGCTTGATAATGACAGGAGCATCTTCCTTGCGGCTGATAAGGTTAATCTTCCTGTTCCATTGTTCAAGACAATCACCATAGCGTACCAGTTTCTGCAGCATCAACGGGTCGATCTCTATTGCCTGTTCTGCACATAGCTTCTTTAGAGTCAACAAATTATCATTCAATCGTTCCATACTGTACAATCCTTTACTATTCAGTTGCTTTAACCCAAAAAACAATATTTTGGGATGAATGGCAAATCGGCGGTTATATTTGAAGCGATGCCGCGCTTTATATTGGTAAAAAAAAATATAACTTTGCGCTCATCATAACAGTTTCGATTCTTTTTTTTACACCGTTAACTGAGCACACCGGAGTATAGTGTACCACCTCTACCGGAGCAAAGTGTACCAGCGATTCCGGAGCATAGTGTACCACCTGTACCGGAGTAAAGTGTACCAGGTATACCGGGCGAAAGTGTACCACCCAATCATGTCAGATT
>CAISRC010000048.1 GCA_903887845.1 uncultured Chlorobiaceae bacterium | reverse complement strand
GCCGAAGAGCACAATTCCCACCAGAGAGAGACCTATGGTCAAGGCGATGAAAAACCATTGGGTGTTAAGATGGCCGAGGGCCATCGCCCAGAGGAGTACCCTTACGATACCGATAGTACCGAGAATACACCCAAGCGCCAGCCCTGAAGCCAGTTCGCGTCGCATCACCTTCCACCAGTCATTGATGGTTATCTCTCCAAGGGAGAGCGATCGGATGATCAGCGAGGCTGCCTGTGAACCGGAATTTCCTCCGCTCGACATGATGAGCGGTATAAAAGTTGCCAGAACTATAGCTTTTGCCATCTCATCCTGAAAAAATGCCATCGCCGAGGCGGTCAGCATCTCTCCTACAAAAAGAATAACCAGCCAGCCAGCCCGTTTTTTGATAAGCTGGGGTATCGGCAGATCGATGTAAGGCTCTTCAAGCGCTTCGATACCGCCGAATTTCTGGATGTCTTCGGTCTCCTCCTCTTCGGCCACGTCAAGCATGTCATCGACGGTGACGACTCCGATCAGATAACCGTTGGAATCGACAACCGGCAGGGCGACCGTATCGTAACGCTTGAAGGCATCGAGTGCATCTGCCTGATCTTGTGCTGCTGTCAGGGTAATCATCTTCTCTTCGTCGATAATCTCACTCACCTTTTTTTCAGGTGCGGAGAGCAGGAGCGCTCTTGCCAGCAGTTCACCCTTGAGTTTGCCGATATCGTCGACGACGTAGATGACGTTCAGGGTTTCGCTCTCATGGCCGTAGGTGCGGATGTAGTCGAGCACCTGGTTGATATCCCAATCTTTTTTGACGCTGAGGTAGTCGGGAGACATGAGTCGTCCAACACTTCCTTCAGGGTAGGCAAGGAGGGTTTTTGCAATCTTGAACTCTTTGAAGGAAAGCAGTTTCAGAAGCTCATGCGCCACGGTTCCCGGCAGCTCCTCAAGCAACGCGGTACGGTCATCGGCCGACATGCTGTTGAGAAGATGGGTGACATCCTTCTTGGTAAGGGCGGTCAGCAGGTTCTGCTGAGAGTCAAAATCAAGATATTCGAAGGTTGCAGTTGCGAGATCTTTCTGAAGCAGCCGGAAAAGGATGCCTTGTTCGCTATCAGGAAGATCGGAGATGAGTTCTGCAAGGTCAACCGGCAGCCAGTCGTTGAAAATTCTCTGCAGTGCGCTGAAGTTACGTTGTTCGATCAGTTCCCTGATTTCTGGTAAAAGTGGGGTTCCGATCATGAGAGGCAACGTTTAATGTGGATTATCGCCACTTCCAGACAGAGAGGCTCAGCCTCAAAAAGAGTTATTTTCTGGAACTTTCCAATATGCTTTTCTTTTTTTACACACACGTAACGTTAGCTTTGGAAACATGAGGATTGTTGATAATGAATTTTCGCCAGGGAAGTTCCCTGCTTCTTGAAATTCCCACTCTGTTACTGGAGCCGATCATCTCTTTTGGCAGCGGGGGAGCATCTTCCACAAAGAACTCTTCACTGAACAGATCTTTTCCGTTGCAACTGCCGTCGATGGCAAATGCTTTGGCAAGTTTTCCGGGGCCGCTCATCAGATTGGTGATCATGCATGTTTCTCTTTGCTCCTCCATAAACGATACTCCTTCAACAGGTTCCATTGCTCTGATGAGTACCGCACCGGCGCTGTTTTCAGGTTCGCTGACAATATTGAGCATATAATGGCTTCCATAGGTAAAGTAAACATACATGGTGCCGGGTGCCCGGTACATCATCTGGTTTCTTGCGGTTCTGCCCCTCCAGGCATGGCAGGCTTCATCCTGCTGGCCGAGATAGGCCTCTGTTTCAACAATTCTGCCTTTCAGTCTGATATTTCCCGGCAGTATGCGGACAAAGATTTTTCCAAGCAGTTTTTCTGCAAGTTCAAGTGTCGGTGTTTCATAGAATTGTCTTTCCAGCCGTTCCATGAAGCAAGATTAATATTTGTAATGGTTGATGTAAGTAGTATAATGTATCAGGATATGAAAAAACTTCAACTGCTGAAAATTTCCCTGGTTGGTACATGGGCAGAGTTATTGCGATTGCAAACCAGAAGGGTGGGGTAGGAAAAACAACCACTTCTGTCAATATAGCGGCCTCTATTGCTATTTCTGAGTTCAGGACATTGCTTATAGATATTGATCCCCAAGCCAATGCCACCTCTGGCTTCGGTCTTGAAATCGGCGATGAGATTGATAATACCTTTTACCAGGTGATGGTAAAAGGCGGAAATATACAGGATGCCATCAAATCCTCCAGCCTGGAGTATCTTGACGTTCTTCCATCCAATGTTAATCTTGTCGGAATGGAGGTCGAACTGGTCAATATGCGTGAACGCGAGTATGTGATGCAGAAAGCGCTCAAGGGGATTCGCGATCTTTACGATTATATCATTATCGACTGTCCGCCCTCCCTTGGGCTTATCACGCTTAATTCGCTCACTGCAGCAGACTCTGTGTTGATACCCGTTCAGGCCGAATATTATGCGCTTGAGGGGTTGGGAAAGTTGCTCAATACGATCAGTATCGTCCGCAAACACCTGAATCCGAAACTGGAAATCGAGGGGGTTCTGGTCACCATGTTCGATGCGCGGCTTCGTCTTGCATCGCAGGTTGCCGAAGAGGTGAAGAAGTTTTTCAAGGACAAGGTGTACAAGACCTATATCCGCAGGAATGTAAAGCTTTCCGAAGCGCCGAGTCATGGTAAACCAGCTCTGCTCTATGATGCACAGTGTATAGGATCGAAAGACTATCTTGATCTGGCTCAGGAGATTTTTGAGAGGGACGGCAATATTAAAAAATTTAAAGTTCGTCAGCCGTAGCTGACTGGTAAGCTGATGGGTGATATGCCTAAAAATGCGTTGGGACGAGGTTTGAAAGCACTTATTCCGGATGAAGGCTTTGTCTCTGTGACACAACAGGATGAGGCGCAGGAGCTTGCCCAGGATGGAACTATCGGCAGTCTTCCTGTGGATAAAATTCGTGCAAATCCGTTTCAGCCCCGCAAGGAATTTGATGCCACGGCTCTTGAAGAGCTGAAAAACTCCATCATTGAAAACGGGGTTATCCAGCCGGTCACTGTGTGCAGGGATGGAGATGGCTACCAGCTCATCAGTGGAGAGCGACGGCTCCGGGCGGTCACGCTCGCCGGGTTCAAGTTTATTCCCGCTTATGTTATTGAAGCCCATGATGATTCGAGCAAGCTTGAACTTGCTCTTATTGAGAATATTCAGCGCGAAGATCTGAATGCCATCGAGGTAGCGCTTGCCCTGAAAAGTCTGACCACGAAGTGCAATCTGTCGCAGGAGGAGATAGCGCAGAAGGTGGGTAAAAACCGCTCAACGGTCAGCAATTTTCTGCGCCTTCTTAAACTGCCGCTGCAGATTCAGGACAGTATCCGGAACCGCGAGATTTCGTCAGGTCATGCACGGGCCCTTATTAATCTGCCCAGTGAACAGCAGCAGGTGAAGGTGTGGAAGCAGATTCTCGCCAATCAGCTTTCAGTGCGTCAGACTGAAGCTCTGGTTAATCGCATGTTCAAGGATCAGGCTTCAAAACCGGTTCCTCCATCGTCGTCAGAGCGCTCATCCCATCTGTCCGAGCTTGAATCGCTGTTGAGAAACAACCTTGCAACCAAGGTGCGTATTGTTGAAAAGAAAGAAGGCAAGGGGGAGATTCATATCCAATACTTCTCACACGACGATCTTGACCGGCTTCTTGAAATCATGCGCCACGACTGAGTTACCACTGCAATGGCTGCTGTTTCTATGAAATATCACGTTAAAAGATTATGAAGTTTACCCTTGTAGGGAATGGAAGAATGGGCCAGCAGGTTGTCCAGGTGATTCGGCAGTCCGGTAACCATGAGGTTGTCGCTGTGCTTGATGTTGATGCCACGATTTCGCCTGATGTTTTTCGGGGAAGTGATGCCATCATAGATTTTACGGTCAGGGAGGCTTTTCTTGCCAATTTGCCAGCCATGCTCGCATCTGGCGTTCCTGTTGTTGTGGGTACCACCGGTTGGGATGATGTACTGGAAGAGGTAAAACGGCAGATAACTGCTGCTGGAGCTTCTTTACTTTATTCAGCAAATTTTTCGCTTGGGGTCAATATTTTCTTGCGGACGGTAAGGGAAGCGGCAAGGCTGATTGCCCCGTTCGGGCAGTTCGATATTGCCTTTGCCGAACAGCATCATACCGGCAAGGCTGATTTTCCGAGTGGCACGGCGGTGAGGGCGGCAGATATGATTCTCTCGGCAAACAGCCGCAAACAAACTGTTGTCCGTCAGCTTTCGGATGATAAAAAGCTTGCGCCAGACGAACTGCAGGTTGCCTCTCTGAGGCTTGGAAGTGTCTTTGGAAAGCACTCCGCATTTATTGATTCGGATGCTGATGAAATTGTGATTTCCCATACAGCAAAAAACCGCTCCGGTTTTGCCTCTGGTGCCGTCGAAGCGGCCGCATGGCTTGCCTTGCGCCACAAAACCGCTCCGGGTTTCTATACGATGGAGGATTTCCTGAATGAAAAATTTTCCTGAGGTATATGACTGCTGAAAATCCGATTCAATCTCTTTTGCCTGTAGAGGGTAAACTCTATGCTGTTCTTCTTGGTACTGCAATCATTGTTCTGACGACAACAGTTCCCTACCTGACCCTGGTGAATGTGTTCCTCTTCGTCGGAATTTTTCTTGCCGGTGTGATTGCGCTTCACCATACCATTATGCGATTTCAGGTGAAACTGACCTTCAGGGAGGCTTTTGCGCTCGGTTGCATGGCGGGTTTTGCTGGAGGTGTTGTCTCTGAGGTTGTTACCTCATTACTTATGGTATTTTTGCATTACCGGCCGGGGACGGAAAGTCTTGCCCTTGTCATCGACTGGGCGCTTGAGATGGCCAGGGAACGTCCCGAGCTTCAGCCGCAGGTGCAGGCGCTTGTGGCTGCCGAAAAGCTTGCCCTTGCTCCAGTTTCATTAAGCTTCACCGATATCCTGATGAATATGGCTTTTTCCGGTGTTTTTTATGCGCCGATAGCTGGTCTTGGTGGGGCGTATGCGGTGCGCAGGCTCAAGCGTCAGGCGGCAAGAGGCTGAGTTTTTTGTAAAATCCCCTGTCGATTTTCTGTGATCCCGGGAGTGTTGCCCACTCCTCTACCCGATAGTAATGTGTCGGGCTTTTCAGTTTTCCAACCATTGAGCCCATGGCCTTGGTGATCGTGATCTCATCCGGTTTATTCTCTTCAACGGTTTTGATGAATGCCACAGGACGCTGGCCATACTCATCCTCATTCACTGGCACAACAAGCGCTTCAAGAACTTCATCAATCATCATCAGCGCAGTTTCAATCTCTTCTGGATGGATGTTTTCTCCCCCTGAAATAAACATGTTGTCTTTCCGGCCTGCCACGGTGACGGAGCCGTCATCGGTAACAGTTCCGATATCCGAAGTATGGAACCAGCCGTCGTTATCGGTTTGAGACTGGATTTTTCCATCCCTGAGGTAACCCTGAAAGAGACAGGCACCCCTTACCAGCAGTTCTCCATCCGTTGATGCCATGATCTTGCGGAAGGGAAGCAGCCTGCCGCTGTTCTCCTGAATGCCCACTATCGGCGCAGGGGTGGTGGCAATCTGTGAACTCATCTCGGTTGACCCGTAGCTCAGATAGATCGGAATATGCTGACGGACAGCCTCCTCAATCAGCGATTTTGGAGCTGAACTGCCCCCAAGCAGCACTGCTTTCATCGATCGCAGCAAAGCAATGCTCTCGTTGTCGGCAAGCAGACGGTAAAGCTGTGTCGGGACAACGGAGAGATGGGTTAGCGGAAAGTTTTGCAAAGACTGCCCGAGAGATTCATCAGGTTTCCCAAGAGCAAGGGAACCGCCGGAGATGAGCGAGCGGAAGAGAAGGGAGTAGCCCCCGATGTGGTAGAGCGGCAGCGAAAGCAGCCAGCAATCGCCAGCGCCGAAAGGAATATTTTCATTGGAGCCGAGTGCGCTGTACCAGTGGTTGGCAAAACTGTGAACCGCCGCTTTTGCCTCGCCTGAGCTGGCGGAGGTGTGGATAATGGTGACGGGCTGGTGCGTCTCTTCCATGTTCTCAGCCATATCAAACGGGTTGTTGGCTGGCACTGTATTTGCCGTTGCATGAAGTGCCGTGCCAGGCAAATCGCTGTCAAGCAATTCAGCAATACTGATGCTGCCCTTTAGAGCGGTTGTGCCGGAAGTGACGATCAGACTGGGCCGAAGCGTTTCAATCGTGTTGCCAAGCAAGTGTTCAGGAAAACGGTAGTTCAGCGGTGCGGCAATCATGCCTGCTTTCAGGAGTCCCAAGAGCAGCATGACCATTTCCGGAGTATTTGGCGATACCACAGCCACAATCTCGCCCGGGCCGATGCCTCTGCTGCTTAAACGGCTGGCCATGCTTTCTGCGACTGCGTTGCATTCGTTGAACGAAAGAGTCCTGTCGGCGGTTTGAAGTGCGGGCAAGTTGCCGAAAAGTTGGGCTGCGCGGGTTACAATGTCCATAAGGAAGTGCGTCGAAGGCTTCTCTGATTCACTTTCACCCCATCTCGATAGAGCTTATGCGGATCAAGCAGGGCGTTCTCGGCTCCAAACGGGGTTTCAAGCAGGTCGTGTTGCAGGTAGCGGTAGGTGTCGAGGCCACATGCGGCTGGTTTTGTGGCGGTTGAGGCTGCCAGCCACGTGTAAAAGCTCAGACTGATGCCGGTTTCAAAAGCGGAGCTGAACACGGCGAGCAGATTTTTTTCGCAGGCATATCGGGCGAATTGTTGTGCGACAAAGATTCCGCCAATTCGGTTTGGTTTCAGTATCAGCGCAGCAAGGGAGGCCGTCGGAATCTTGAAGAGCAATTCCGGTTTCTGCCAGAGTGTTTCGTCAAGTGCTGAGTGAAGCGCTGTTTTTGCATAAAACTTACCAATACCTTCCGCCTGTTGCAGTGGCTCTTCGATATAGGCAACGCTTCCCGGCGGAATCTGCCTGGCAAACGAGATCGCTTCATCAAGTGAGAGCGACTGATTGGCGTCAAGCCGGAGTTCAACCGTATCGCCAAAGGTGCGGTGCAGCTCCCTGATGCTGTGGATCGAGTTAGTTATGGTATGGGCGCTGATTTTAAGCTTGAAGGTGCGGTATCCAAGAGCAAAATAGCTCTCTGCCCGCTGCATGATCAGCGCAGTGTCACCAAAGAGCAGTGCATTGACCGGGACCTGTTGAAAAGCCTCGTCTGTTTCAGAAAACGAAGGAAAAATTCCTGATATTGCGGCGTCAAGGTTGATCATCGCCATTTCCACTCCGGTGCGTACTGATGGGTATAGCTCTTCCGGCAAACTATCGGGGGTCGTCATGCCCCGTTTTGAAAGCAGATCAACAAGCTGCGCCTCTGCCAGTTCAAGGGTTTCATTATGAAGTCCCGGGAGAGGTGCTATTTCACCGTAGGCAATATGTTCTCCATCCGTACTTTTCAGTGCGATGATGATGCCCTCCCTTTGCACCAGTTGTTGCCTTTTTACGGTGATTGGCTCGGTGAAAGGGATGGTATATCGATAGAGAACAACATGCGAAGCGTTCAAGGTCGTTTTGGAAATTTGTTGAAATCGGGTTTTCTTTTTTCGACAAAGGCATTTCTTCCCTCCTGCCCTTCCTCACTCATATAATAGAGCATTGTGGCATTTCCTGCAAGCTCCTGCAGGCCGGATTGTCCATCACAATCGGCATTGAGGGCTGATTTCAGGCAGCGAATGGCAAGCGGAGAGTTGGCCAGGATTTC
>CAISRC010000047.1 GCA_903887845.1 uncultured Chlorobiaceae bacterium | reverse complement strand
GCTTGAAAATGCCAATCTGGTGACGACAGGCCAGGTAACACTTACGGCAGAGACCGGCATCGGCGCAACAGGTGCGGGTGATATTGACACGGCCATTGGCACTCTGGTCGCAACGAACAACACAAGTGGCGGCATTTTTGTACAGGAGACCAGTGGGTTGATTATTGGGGGAGCTGGAGTACGCACCACAGGCGGCAATGGTACTATCAACATAGACGTTGCTGGTGCTCTGATGGTAAACAGCGTTGTTACAGCGAATGGTTCTGGTTCGATAACGTTGAACACCTCAGGCCTGTTGACTGCCAACAATGCAATATCATCCGGCACAGGTAATCTGATTCTGACGGGAGGAACGGGCGTAACGCATACCGATGCGGGGGACTTGACTACCACCGGTGTTGGAACAATCAGTGTGACGGCGACAACAAACGACATCACGATGGCAAATGGCACGGTGTATTCCGCCGGCAGTGGTCAGGTTGATCTCCTTGCTGCAACGAATGTAAAACTTGGTCAAGTTACCACCACAAGCAGCGCGGTGAACGTGACAGCAACGGCAGGAGCAATCACGGACAACACCTCGGACGAAAATCCGAATATTACGACAAGCGAAACGGCAACTCTTGTCGCCGCAACCGGCATTGGTGCATCTGGTGCGGGTGATATTGATATGGCAATAGGCACTTTGGTTGCAACAAACAACACGAGTGGTGACATCTTTGTGCAGGATACCAGTGGATTGATTCTTGGAGGTGGTGGAGTACTCACCACCGGTGGTAATGGCAATATCAATATTGACGTTGCTGGCGCCATGACGGTAGAGGGTGTTGTTACAGCAAATGGTTCAGGCAACATTGTGCTCAATGCAGCCGGGAGTATCACTGCCAATGCCGATGTGACGAGTAGCAGCGGTAACATTTCTTTACATGCAGGAACTGATGTGATGCTTAACAGCGTCATAACAACCACTGGAAATGTAAATGTAACAGCCGATACGGGGAGCATTTCTGACGATGGCAGTGGTGTAGACATTATAGCCACATCTCTTGGTCTTAATGCACCGGAAGGTATTGGTAGCAGTGATAATTGGATAGATGTCAATGCAGTGAATCTGGACGCCTCAACTGCAGGCGGGAACATCTACCTGAACGATATTGCCGGAGGTGTAGCTGTTGGCCTGGTAACAACGGGAGGTACTACCAGCGGCGAAGTAAACCTGACAGCAACCAATGGAAGCATCACCGAATCGGGGAGTGATTCGGGAGCTGATATCGTCGGAGAAACATTGAACCTTACCGTCACAGGTACGACAAGCACTATTGGTACGGCAGTTAATACACTGGAGATTAATGCCGTGAACCTCAATGCTTCAACTGAAGGTGGCAACATCTATCTGAACGATATGGCTGGAGGTATCGCGGTTGGACTGGTAACTACGGGAGGAGCTACAAGCGGTTCCGTTAACCTGAAAGCAACCGATGGCAGCATCATCGAGTCGGGCAGTGATCCGGATGCCGATATTGTCGGAGAAACATTGAACCTTGCCGTTACAGGTCCGACAAGCTCCATTGGTACGGCAGTAAATACCCTGAAAATTGATGCGGTGAATCTCAATGCTTCAACTGAAGGTGGTAACATTTACCTGAGCGATATTGGTGGTGGCGTGGCAGTCGGTCTGGTGACAACAGGAGGTACCACCAGTGGTACCGTGAACCTGACGGCAATCGATGGAAGCATCCTTGAGTGGGGCAGTGATCCGGATGCTGATATTGTCGGAGAAACATTGAACCTTGAAGTCACAGGCCCGACAAGCACCATTGGCTCGGTAGATAACATACTGGAGGTTGATTCGGGCTCAAATACTCTGAATATGAAAACGGCAGGTGGCAGCATTTATCTGAACGAGATCCTGGGAAATGCATCGATTGGATTGATTGATGCCGGTGGTAAAGATGGTGGTGAAGTCTATCTGATTGTAACTGATGGCGGCATCACTGAATCAGGTAATGATCCGGAACCTGATGTCGTCGGTAAATCCGTGATCCTTGTTATAAATACACAGGGAGGCTCATCTGTTGGTGGCTCCAAAAACATGCTCGAAATCAGTTCACCGGAACTGATTGTTGATAACCCTGAAGGAAATAGTTATGTTGACTTGAATGGGACTGCGGCTTCGTTGTTGCCTAATGAATTACCTGAAGGAATGATCATTGATCGTGCTCATCTTCCGGCTTTGCTTGTCTTTAACTCCAGGATTATTGGTGGAGATCAAATCGACGGCTTGCTCAATGCCGAGGCTGAGATTGATGCATATCAATTCCAGATGCAACACCCGGTTATTTTCGGTGATCTGCTTTTGCCATCTCCGAACCTTCCCGCTGCAGATGATGACGAGCTTACTTTAGTCAACAATATTATTAAGTAATGTCTTAAAGGACGCAACCCCAAAGAACAATACTATGAACGTTATCCGATATCTCTCTGCTTTTCTTGTAGTTACATTACTGTTACAACCGGGCGCCATTGTTGCCGGGGAGAAGGCAAATTATTATACACAGGGAAATGAAAAGACTGCTGCGGGAGATTATAATGCTGCCATCAAAGAGTACTCGAAAGCGATCAAACAAAATTCGAAAGATGCTAAAGCGTATAATAACCGGGGAGCTGTAAAATTGGGGATCGGTGACCGCAAGGGTGCCTTGGCGGACTACGAAAAGGCGGTCTCACTCAAGCCGGACTATGCCGAGGCTTTCTTTAACTCTGGAATTGTCAAAAGTGAGCTTGGCGATTACACAGGAGCCATTGCCGGGTATACGAAAGCGCTTGAACTTGATCCCCGTTTAACAAACATCTATTTCAGCCGTGGAGTAGCAAAAAGCCGTGCTGGTGATAATGAGGGTGCTCTTGCCGATTATACCAGAGCCATTGAGTCAAATCCCAACAATGCTGACGCATATAATAACCGCGGTGTGACAAAAAATAAACTGGAAGACAAGAAGGGAGCGATTTCAGATTTAGTTCAGGCGGTTACCATATACTTCAAGAATGGTCTTGCCAAAGCTGAGAAGGGCGACAATAAGGGAGCTGTTGCTGACTATACGAAAGTAATCGGGATCAATGCCAAAAATGCCGATGCATACAATAATAGGGGGAATGCAAAAAATAATCTTGGCGACAAAGAGGGAGCTCTTGCCGATTATTCGAAAGCTATCGAGTTCAACCCAAAGCATAGCCTTGCCTATAATAATCGCGGGTTTGTGAAAACGGGTCTTGGCGACAAAGAGGGCGCACTTGCAGATTATTCCAAAGCTATTGAGCTTAATCAAAAATCTGCCGATCTCTACTTCAGCCGTGGTCTTGCACAAGCGACTTTCGGCGATTACCAGAAAGCGATAACTGATTATACGAAAGCAATCAAGCTCAATCCACAATCAGCATTGGCATACCTCAACCGTGGGAATGCCAACATCAGGCTTGCGAACAAAAAGGGAGCTCTTGATGATTATACCAGTGCAATTTCTCTTGATCCGAAAAATGCCGATGCGTACTTCAATCGCGGCTTTGTTAAGGCTGATGAAAAAGATAACAAGGGAGCCATTGCTGACTACACCAGGGCAATTGAATGTAATCCTCAATATGCCAAAGCTTTTTATAAACGAGGAGTTGCCAAAAGTCAGCTTGGTGATGAAAAAGGAGCCATTGAGGATATGCGGCAAGCGGCAAAATCAGGATTGCTCAGTGCACAGGATGTGTTAAAAAAGAAAGGCTTAAGCTGGTAGAGTGTTTTAACTAGAATGTTCCGGGGCAGTTCAGGTTTCCTGCCCCGTCAGCTTGAGTGGGTTAACCTTTTTGCTGGTTTATAGAGCTATACGTTATGAATACAATCTTTTATGTGTTATAATGTGCGGCTATAAAAAATTGAAGATTCATAATTGATACTCTACATGTTTGCTTCTTCGTGAAAGGAAATAAAGTAAAATCCCCGTTGCGCGAAGCGCTTGTGTCGCTTTTTCCTTTTCTCAAGCATACGTTTTATTTCAGCATTGTCGTCAATGTTCTGGTGCTTGCTCCGAGTGCTTACATGATGGAGGTGTACGACCGCGTCGTCAACAGCCGCAGTCATTCGACGCTGTTGATGCTTACTCTTCTTGTGATTGGTCTCTATGTGCTGCTTGAGGCGCTTGAATGGGTACGCAGGCAGGTGATGCATGATGCGGGCATGCAGCTCGACAGGTCGCTGCGTGAGCATGTCTTCAGTGCGATTTTTACCGCCCGTGTTCAGAACATTCCGGCTGGGGGTGCTCAGGCACTGCGTGATCTTAAAGTCATTCGGGAGTTTCTTCCTTCCCCGGCTCTGCTTGCTGTTGTCGATACTCCTCTCGCTCTGATGGTGCTGGTGCTGCTTTTTCTGATGGCCCCTGCTCTTGGCTGGTTTGCTGTTGCCGGCGCTCTGGTGCAGTTCGGAATTGGTTTTTTCAATGAACGTCGCATTCGTGAGCCTCTTCTGGCGGCAAACCGGAGTGCTGCGGGGGCGCAGAGCTATGCTGACGGGGTGATACGCAATGCGCAGGTTATTGAGTCTATGGGGATGCTTGCTCATATTCACAAACGCTGGATGGGGCGCCAGCAGGAGTTTCTTGTCCAGCAGGCCGAAGCCTCTGACCATGCAGGAACCAATTCAGCACTTTCCAAGCTGGTACAGAGCCTTTTGAGTTCTCTCCTGCTTGGCATGGGTTGCTGGCTGACGCTGAAGGGAGAGATACATGGTTCAGGGATGATTGTCGCCTCAATTCTTGGCGGTAAGGTGCTTGCGCCTCTGGTTCAGATTATCGGAAGCTGGCGGCAGGTGGATGGTGCGCTGGAATCGTATAGCCGTCTGGAGGGCATGTTGAAGGAACTTCCAATACCATTGAAGGGTATGGCATTGCCTGCGCCCACTGGTATGCTTTCGGTTGAAGGGGTCATTGCCGGTGCTCCAAGAAGTCCGGTTCAGATTCTTAAAGGTATAAATTTCAGGCTGGCTCCTGGCGGTTCGCTTGCTATTGTAGGTCCTTCGGCTTCTGGTAAAACGACTCTTGCACGATTGCTTATGGGAATATGGCCTGCAATGCAGGGCAAGGTTCGGCTTGACGGGAATGATGTTTATCAGTGGAACAAGGAGGAGCTTGGGAAATATATAGGCTATCTGCCGCAGAATGTCGAGCTTTTTGAGGGTACCATTGCCGAAAATGTGGCTCGTTTCGGTGAACCTGATCCTGAAAAAGTGAAAGAAGCCTGCCGGATGGTGGGTCTTGATGGTTTTATTGAGCAGCTTCCAAAGGGGTATGAGGCCCAGATTGGTGATGATGGTTCATTTCTTTCGGGTGGAGAGCGGCAGCGGGTGGCTCTTGCCCGTGCAGTCTACGATATGCCGAAGTTTGTGGTGCTTGATGAACCGAACGCCAGTCTTGATGAAGCAGGTGATGCTGCCCTGCTCAATGCAATCAGTTTGTTGAGAACAAAGGGTTCAACAGTGATAGTCATCACGCATCGACTGAATATTCTTGGTGCAATAGAGCACATGCTTGTACTGGTTGATGGTCAGGTGCAGCGCTTCGGTACCTGTCAGGAGGTCATGGAGGCTCTTCAGTCGCCGCCCGAAGGCCAGCAGTCTCCAAACCCGAAGTCTCAGGGTTAACAAGTATCAGCAAACAGATTTTTCATGAAACCTGATTTTTTTGATCGCAGTGTCCTTTCCCGACAACTCTGGGTTTTTCGAAGGGAATTTCTGTGGGTTGGTATTTTCAGCCTGATTGCCAATGTGCTGATGTTGACGCCGACGATCTACATGCTGCAGCTCTATGGTCGTGTCATGAAGAGCGGCAGTGAGCTTACCCTTCTCATGGTTACTTTGTTTCTGGTCTTGTTTTATGTTGTGATGGCGTTTGCTGAGTGGCTTCGCTCGCGGATACTGGTAAGGGCAGGTGTCCGGCTTGATGAAGCGCTGAATTCCCTGGTGTTCAAGGCGAGTTTTGAAGCGTATCTGAACCGTGCACGGCAAAATGTGCTTGAGGCCTTCTCGGATTTGACCAATATCCGCCAGTTTCTGACGGCGAACGGTATGATTGCGTTTTTTGACACACCATGGACACCGGTCTATATTGCTGTGATTTTTTTACTCAGCCCCTTTCTTGGATGGCTTTCAATCTTGTTTGCGATTATTCAGCTTCTTGTGACCTGGCAGATCCATCGTCTTTCGGTCAGGGAGATAGAGAGCGCAGCAGAGTCCGGTAATGACAGTTATCGTTATGTGCAGAGCAAGCTTCGTAATATTGAGCCGGTACATGCAATGGGCATGACGGGAAACCTTCGTCGGCAGTGGTTCAGGCTGCTCGAAGCTTCGCTGGCCACAGCCGAGTCTTCCCTTGAGAGGCAGCACCGTCAGCAGGCTTTTGCAAAGTTTGTGCGTTACAGCATGCAGTCGTTGACACTCGGGGCTGGCGCCCTCATGGTTATTGAGGGGAAGATGGCAGTCGGGTCGATGATTGCGGCAAACGTCTTGATGTCGAAGGCGCTTCAGCCTCTTGATCTTGTTGTCGCTACATGGAAGCCTTTTGTTCAGGCGCGTACGGCATTTCAGCGTCTTGAGAAACTGCTTGAGGAGTTTCCGGAGCGGGAGGCTGGAGCCAAACATCAGGATCCGTTCGGCGAGATACGCCTTGAGGGACTCACTGCGACTGCGGAAGGGCGTGAGACGCCAATTCTTGATAATCTTACCGCCATGTTTCCCGCAGGCAAAGTTACTGTAGTGCTTGGCCCCTCCGGGTCGGGCAAGTCAACGCTTGCACGCTGTATCGTCGGGGTGTGGCCGAAACGGGAAGGTCGGGTACTGATTGACGGCGAGCCGGTTGAAAGCTGGGACAGGGGGGAACTCGGACCCCATCTTGGTTATCTTCCACAGGATATTGAGTTGTTTGATGGCACCATCGCAGAAAATATTGCCCGGTTTGCCGAGGTTGACTCTTTGAAGGTTATTGAGGCGGCAAAGCGAACAGGTATTCATGAGATGATTTTGCGCTTTCCTCACGGATACGATACGGAGATTGGTGAGGCTGGTGGAATGCTTTCTGGCGGGCAGCGGCAGCGGCTTGGACTTGCCCGTGCAATGTACGGCAATCCGGCTATTCTTGTGCTTGATGAGCCGAACGCCAACCTTGATGATGCTGGTGAGCGATCGCTGCTTGATGCCGTCAAGGATTTAAGGAGTGCAGGTAAAACGGTCATTCTTGTGACGCATCGTCCCAGTGTTCTTGCCGCGGCCGATCTTTTGGTTGTGATGCAGGGCGGGCGGATGGTGCATTGCGGGCTGCGTGATGAGGTGTTGGCGGTATTGCATTCTGAGACTCCACGGCGCGCTTGAGTATCCGGTGATATTATTTTGTGTTTTTAAAAATGTTTTAAAGTATTGTAATGGGTATTCCTGATGATATGGCACAGATGAAGCGTGTTCCTGGTGAAAAGACAACGGCAAGTAAGGGAGAAGCGTATCGTGATACCCGCAGCCCTGTCCGGCTTGGTATCTGGATCCTGCTTGTTGGATTCGGGGGATTTCTGCTCTGGGCAGGTTTCGCGCCGCTTGATGAGGGGGTGCCCTGCCAGGGGCTGGTAAGTATTGCGACCAAACGCAAGGTGGTGGAGAACCTTCATGGTGGCCGAATTGAGAAGGTTAAGGTCAGGGAGGGGCAGATGGTTCATGTGGGGGATGTGCTTATCACTCTCGACAGTCAGACGGCCAGGGCACGCTATGACGAAATTCATCAGCACTATATCGGCATGCGGGCTACAGCAGACCGTTTGCAGGCGGAGATGAGCGGCGCCTCTTCGATCTCTTTTCATAAAGATCTGTTGCATGATCCTGAACGCAAAATTGCCGAACAGAATATGCAGAATCAGAGGCAGCTCTTTTTGTCGCGACGGACAATGCTGAAAATTCTGGGTGAGCAGTTGGCGGGCATTACATCGCTGGTTAAGGAGGGATACGCCCCGTTGAGTCAGCAGCATGAGCTTGAACTCAAGATTGCGGAGTTCAGGAGCGGCACTGCATCCCAACTGGCACAGGTTCAGCTCGAAGTGGAGGCTGATGCTGAAAAGAGCAGGGCGCTTGCCGCAGAGCTTGCTGATACCGAAGTGCGCTCACCGGCTTCAGGGCAGGTAGTGGGTTTGCAGGTGCAGACGGTAGGAGCGGTGATTCAGCCGGGCCAGAAGATGATGGATATTGTGCCACTCCAGGAAGGTCTTCTGATTGACGCCAGGGTAGCGCCCCATCTGATCGACAGCATTCACAAGGGGTTGCCGGTCGATGTGAGTTTTTCTTCGTTTGCACACTCTCCACAGCTTGTGGTGCAGGGTATGGTAGAGTCGCTTTCGAAAGACATTGTGACCGATCCCCAGGTGAATCCGGCTCAGCCCGGCGTCTCATATTATCTTGCTCGAATTTCAGTAACTCCGGAAGGGATGAAGTCACTGGGAAAGCGTGAAATGCAGCCGGGGATGCCTGTGACGGTTGTCATCAAGACAGGTGAACGTTCATTGTTGACCTATCTTGTCGATCCGCTGATTAAAAGGATTACGGTTTCAATGAAAGAGGAATAGTGGTGTGCAGGGAACTAAACATTATGTATAGGTCGATCATGAAGCTATTGGTGCTTATGACAGTTGCGGCGGTGATAGCTTTTGCATTGCCTCTTTATGCTGCTCCGCTCGATTTAGCAACAGCTTATCAAAAGGCCGTGCAGAATGATGCCAGGCTGCGTTCGGCAAAAGCTGATAATCTGATCTATAAAGAGGAGATCGGCAAGGCGAGGTCACAGTTTCGGCCAAACATCCGCATGAACGCTGCGCGTGGACGCAGCGCGACCCAGCATGGTTATTTGGGGCGAATTTATGTTCCTGATTACTATAATACAGTAAATTATGGTGTATCGGTTCGTCAGCCGCTGCTCAATTTATCTAATGTTGCAAGCTACAAACAGGCCAGGGTCGTGTCAGAAAAAAGCGATGTTGACCTGGAGAAAGAAGAAGCGAGTCTGATTGTCAGAATATCAGAAGCCTATTGTAATGCTTTGTATGCCGAGGACAATCTTGCTTTCAGCAAAGCACTGATAAAGGCAACACTGGAGCAGCTTGAGCAGGCTAAACAACGATTGGATAAGGGGTTTGGTACGATCACCGAAGTGGAGGAGGCGCAGGCAGGCTACGATAATGCCCAGGCAGAGGGTGTAGACATTATGAACAGCGTGGAGTTCAGTCGCCAGGAGCTGGAAAATCTTACAGGGGTCTACCCGGATCAGCTTTGCAGAGTGGTGTCGGAGAAGCTGCTGCTTCAGCGGCCGCAGCCCAACAATGTAGAATCGTGGATCGAACTTGCTCATTCTGCTAATCCCGAAGTGGTTGGCGCGCGTCAGGAAATTGTTATTGCAAAAAGGGAGATAGAAAAGCAGAAGGCTGCCCGATATCCAACGATTGATCTTGTTGCAGGGAGAAACTATTCCGAGAGTGAAAACAATTATTCAATCGGTTCAACCTACGATACCTATTCAATCAGCCTGCAGATGAGTGTGCCGGTTTATACCGGTGGCTATGTCAGTGCTTCGGTACGTCAGGCTCACGCAAAGTGGCTGAAAGCGGGAGAGCAGCTCAACTGGCAGGAACATGGGGTTGAATCGGATGTAAGAAAGTATTATAACGGTATTGTCAGCAGTGTTGAACAGGTTAAAGCTTATGAACAGGCTGTTCACTCTCATGAAATTGCCTTGATCGGTACCCAAAAAGGGTATGAGGCAGGGTTGCGCAGTAATGTTGATGTTCTTGATGCCCAGCAGAAGCTCTTTGCAAGCCGGAGAAATCTTGCAAAATCTCGCTATCAGTACATTCTCAATCGTCTCATGCTCAAGCAAACCGCAGGAATCCTTTCAGCAACCGACATTGACGAGGTGAATGGCTGGCTTGCCGGCATAAAGCCATAAATACGGTCTCAAACACTATCGTTAATTATGTTGCTTGTTGTAGTCATTATGGTTGTTTCTTGCTTCTTTTCATTATGTTAATATACGTATAAGGGTGTTGTTGATGATTGTCTCTATCAGCGGAATTACCCTGAAATCATCGTGATGCAAGCCGCAGTTTTTTTTCTTTGCGTGTTATAGTGTAGTGAGTTTTAAACGTTTTAATATAAATGAGTTACTGTAGTGGCAAGACAGCGTTTTAACCGAAAATCCAAAACCCCCGGCAATAAGAGTAATCGGCAGCCGTCCCAGTTTACCGGGGAGAGGGTGAGACCGAATGATCATATTCTGATCAACGAGTTTCTCTTCAGGCGGGGTGAAAGTTCACTTGCTGCCGAAATTGTTACCTTTTTTGCCGATCATGAAGGTGAGCGCTTCAAGTCTGTAGAGCTGGCAAAAGCTCTCGGATATACTGAATCAAAGCAGCTCCCGGGTTTCTGGTATGTCTTGCATAAACTGCAGGAAGAGGGGACTCTGGACAAGGATTCCAACCGCTGTTACGGGATGTCCGGCACTGATGCTTCCACCTATGAAGACCATCTTGAGCTTGCCAAGCCCTTTCCTCTTCCCGGCAAAAAGCAGTATACGGTTGCCAAGAGCTATACTGGCCATATCTCCACGCATCCCAATGGTTACGGCTTTGTTGATGTAGAGGGGTTCGATGATGATATCTTTATCAAAGCTGGAGATATGGGCTTCTCTATTCATGGAGACGAAGTAGAAGTTCTGGTTTCAAAGGTACCAGAGACTTACGCCTCGAAATCTACTCCCCATCAGCGGTGTGAAGGTGCGGTGCAGAACGTGATTACCCGTCGTATTACAACTATCGTTGGTACGCTGACCAAGGCAAACCGCAGGTTTTTGCTCAAACCTGATGACCGGAAACTGCTTCCTGAAATTATTGTCTCCATAAAAAATTCTGCCAAGGCTGGCGATGGCCAGAAGGTTCTTGTCGGTGCGCTTGATTTCAGCAAGGAGGGAGTGATCCAGGGAAAGGTACTGGAGATTCTTGGGAAAGCAGGCGATTCCGCCGTCGAGGTGAGCGCCATTGCCCGCAGCAAGGGGATTGATGAAACATTTGATCCCGCGTTGCTCGATTTTGCCGCCTCTGTCCGTGAGGGTATTACTGAAGAAGAGGTAAAAGGCCGGCTTGATCTTCGTGACAAAGTTGTCTTTACCATTGATCCGGTCGATGCAAAAGATTTTGATGACGCCTTGTCGGTGGAACTTCTTGATGACGGGCTCTACAGAATTGGCGTGCATATCGCCGATGTTTCGCACTATGTGCCAGAAAATTCTCCCCTTGACCGTGAGGCTTTGAAACGGGCCACATCAGTTTATCTTGTCGATCGGGTGATTCCCATGCTGCCTGCCAGACTTTCTGAACAGATCTGCAGTCTCAATCCTGGTGTTGACCGGATGGCGTTTTCAGTTTTCCTGTTGATAACCCCTGAAGGCGAAGTTCGCAAGCACGAGTTCCATAAAACGGTTATTCATTCCAAACGTCGTTTTTCCTACGAAGATGTCGAGGAGATACTGAAGCGGGGTGAAGGTGATTATGTGACTGAGCTGCAATCACTTGACCGTCTCAGCATTATTCTTCGTGAAAAACGCTTCAAACATGGAGGGCTTGATTTTGATACCGAGGAGGTGCGATTCAAGCTTGGCAAGAAGGGCGAACCGCTGGAAGTGATCAAGAAAGAGCGTCTCGGCAGTCATCGTCTTATTGAGGAGTTCATGCTGCTCGCCAATCGCAAGGTGGCCAAATATCTGACCAAGACTTTCAGGGAGAACAAGAAAGAACCGCAGCCCGTGATTTACAGGATCCATGGCGCTCCGCAGCAGGAGAAGGTGCTTATTCTTGCCAATTTTGTCAAGAGGCTCGGCTTTGACCTCAAGTTGAACCGGGGCAAAGAGGGGCCAATTGTCTCGGCACAGGTGCTTCGTCAGCTCCTGCAACAGGTGAAGGGTACCAATGTTGAATTTCTCGTCAGCGAGCTGGTACTGCGTTCCATGTCGAAAGCGATCTATACTGGCGACAATGTCGGCCATTACGGTCTTGGATTTGAGCACTACACGCACTTTACCTCTCCGATCAGGCGTTATCCTGATCTGATTGTTCATCGTATGCTCTTTGAATATGAGAATCTCCGCAAGAAGCGCCGCAAGATTACTCCAGCAAGGCTTGCTGAGCTGACCGATAAAATCCAGACCGTCTGCCAGATCTCCAACGAGCGCGAAAAGAGCGCGGTTGAGGCTGAGCGTGAGTCGATCAAACTCAAGCAGGTTGAATATATGGCAAGCCATGTCGGTAAAGTCTATCCTGGAGTTATTTCAGGGGCAACCGATTACGGTATTTATGTGAGAATGGTTGACTTTGCTATCGAAGGGATGGTACACATGCGCAACCTCACTGATGATTACTATGAGTATGATGAGGCGACCTATTCCCTTGTAGGAAAACGTCGCAAAAAACGGTTGCAGATAGGTCAACGGGTCAAAGTCAAGGTGAACAGTGTGGATATGCAGCGACGTACCATAGATCTTGTTATAGAGTAGGTTTTCTTAACTGCAACCGCTCTTCTCCGCAGCACACTCACTGTTTAGAGAACTGAATCATAACCACTTGATATCGAAATACCAGGGTGTATCAGGATATACTATGAATACAGATACGGATAGACTGAAACTGATCCTTAGTACTGCAAATGAAGGGTATTGGGACTGGAATCTGCCTGCAGATAGGGTTTACCTGAGCCCACGGTTTTTGGAATTTACCGGTTACTCTTCCGATGCTGCGGAATTTGATACCGCATTTATGAAAATGATTATTCACCCCGATGATCATCATAAATTTTTCTTTACGACACAAGATTCTTTTCAGGATAAAAAAGAGATGTTGTCGATCATCGTCTGCAGGATGATCTCGAAGAGTGGCACTATTCGCTGGATAGAAAGCAGAGGAAGCATCGTTGAACATGATAAAGATGGAAACGTTGTACGAATGGTTGGTACCGTTGTTGATATCACTGAGCGAAAAGAGGCTGAGGATGAACTTCACAAGTTAAACCGTACACTTTTGACGATCAGCAATTGCAATCAGGCGCTTCTTCATGCTGATAATGAAGTGGAATTATTGCGTGATATCTGTCGCATTGTCGTTGATGCCGGTGGATATCGTATGGCCTGGGTCGGTTATACTGAAAATGATGAGGAAAAAAGTGTACGTCCAGTTGCTCAAGCCGGCTTTGAGGATGGTTATCTTGAAACCCTTATGATCTCCTGGGCAGATGTTGAGCGTGGGCGAGGCCCAACAGGAAGTGCAATTCGTACCGGCAAACCATGTTCTACCAAGAACATGTTAGTAGATCCGCAATTTGCGCCCTGGCGTCAGGAGGCAATAAAGCGGGGTTATACTTCCGCTGAAAGTGTGCCGCTGAAAGCAGATGATAAAGTGTTTGGTGCATTAACTATTTATTCTCCGTTCCTGGAGGCTTTTAATGCTGAGGAGACGAAACTGCTTACGGCTCTGGCTGACAATCTGGCGTATGGAATTACGATGTTGCGAAATCGCAAGGCACGGGAACTGGCTGAAGAAGAGCTGCGTCAAAGTGAGGCCCGCTACAGGAGCCTTTTTCAGAACAAGCAAACCGTGATGCTGATCATTGACCCCAGGGATGGCTGGATTGTTGATGCCAATCCGGCAGCAGAAACATTCTATGGATGGGATCAGGCTGAACTCTGCCAGATGAAAATCAGTCAGATCAACATGTTGACAGAGCAGGAGGTACAATCAGAAATGGAGCTTGCCCGCCAGGAAAAACGTAATTTTTTTACCTTCCGCCATTGCCGTGCCGACGGATCAGTTCGCGATGTCGAAGTTTTCAGCGCTCCTATTATAATTGCCGGCAGATCTTTGCTTTATTCCATCATTAATGATGTTACCGAACGCAAGGAGTTTCAGGAGGCCCTTCTTGCCGGCAATGAACGGATGCGTCTCGTCATGGCTGCGACCAATGCAGGTATTTGGGAGAGTGAAATGAGCCCGGATATCAGTATTTGGTCAGATGAATTATGGAAACTTTTTGGGCTCAAACCGCAGAGTTGTGAGCCTTCACTGGAAAACTGGCTGAAAACCATTATTCCGGAAGACAGGGAGAAGGTTGAACAAGCTGTTATGGAAGCATTAAAATCAGGTGGTGAGTTCAATAGTATATGGCGAATTCGTGATGCTGATGGAAAAATTCGCTGGTTGATGTCCAAAGGAAATCCGGTTAAAGATTTCGAGGGCAAGATAATATCCCGCTATTCTGGAATAGTTCTTGACATTACTGAGCGAAAAAGGGCGGAAGAGAAAAAGCAGCAATTGGAATCGCATCTTCGTAAATCCCAGCGTCTGGAAACCATTGGAACACTTGCTGGCGGTATTGCGCATGATCTTAACAACATTCTCACTCCCATACTCGGCTATGCTGAACTCGGGATGTTAGAGCTGACAGAAAAAGAGTCGCTGCATGACTATTTCAGTGAAATCAGTCAGGCAGTCATGCGAGCCCAGAGCCTTGTCTCACAAATCCTTCTCTTCAGCAGGGCACAGGAAAGTACTCCGACTATCGTCAGTGTTCAGGCTGTTCTTGCTGAAGCGCTGAAGCTTCTTCGTCCCTCAATACCTGTCACGATCACCATTGAACAGCATATTGAAAAGAGTTGCAGGAATATTCTTGCCGATTCATCACAAATCCATCAGGTGATTGTCAATCTTTGCACCAATGCATTCCAGGCAATGGAAGATTCCGGAGGAACGCTGACCATTGAGCTTAAAGAGATTACTCCGGGCACTGACCTTCAGGCACAGCATCTTGATCTTCCAGCAGAAACGTATGTACAGCTCAGCATTTCCGATACTGGCACAGGCATGGATGATGCTACCCTCGAACGTATCTTTGAACCGTTTTTTACGACAAAATCTGTCAATAAAGGGACCGGGCTTGGACTTTCCGTCGTTCACGGCATTATTACAAGTTGTAATGGAAAGATTGTTGTTGAAACCCGGCAGGGCAAAGGGACTACATTCCGGGTATATCTGCCTGTAGTTAACGACCAGATTGTGAAACCCGCAATTAAAGAAACTCCGGGACATGGACATGGTCGCATACTTCTGGTTGATGACGACCTGGCCTTGCTCCGGGTGGTGACGAAAATGATCACCAAAATCGGTTTCACAGTTCAAGCCCTTAACTTGCCGCTGGAGGCAGTTGAACTGTTCAGGCAGAATCCTGAAAAATTTGATCTTCTCATTACCGACCTGATTATGCCGGAAATGACCGGAATCGAGCTTGCTGAAGAACTGCAAAAAATCAAATCTCAGATGCCGGTTATCCTTATGACTGGTTATGGCAAGGATCTTGATCCATCGCTGCTTTCCAATTGTTATGGAATCAGCCAATTCCTGAAAAAGCCGGTTAAACTGACAGAGGTGGCTTTAGCAATTAATGCATTGTTGTTTCCCCGGAATTAACAGCACCGGGCATTTATTGACTTCTTCGGCTAATAATCTGCTGATTATTAAGCGAAAGGGTTCACCCACTCAACTTCCTTTTGTACATTACTCATGTAAGTTGAGCTTGGTATTCTCTATAAAGTAATCAAAACATCAAGGAGATAACGATGAAGGGCAATCCTAAAATGATTGAAAAACTGAACAGCCTGCTTAGTGATGAACTTACTGCCATTAACCAGTATATGGTGCACTCTGAAATGTGCAGTAATTGGGGCTACGAAAAAATTCACAAGGCTGCTGAAAAGCGAGCAATTGATGAAATGAGGCATGCAGAAAAGCTTATCGGTCGAATTTTGTTTTTTGAAGGAATTCCGATTGTCAGTAATCTTAAAAAAATCACGATTGGTTCAGAAGTTGCATCTCAGCACCAAAACGATTTGAATTCCGAACTTGATGCTGTTGCATCATACAATGAAGCTATAAAGATCGCTGTTGAGTGTGGTGATAATGGTACACGGGAACTGCTGGGCTCAATCCTCAAGGAAGAAGAGGCGCATCTCGATTGGCTTGAGGCACAGCTTGAGCAGATTAGCCAGATGGGTATCCAGAACTATCTTGCCGACAAGCTTGTATAATGTTCTGCCATAGCTCTGCAGCAGCGTTACAACATCTACCAATACCTGGGAACGCCGAGCTTCAGCTCGGCATTGTACCCCTTTAGAAAATAAATACTGAAAGTTACAAGAAACAAAAATGCTCAATTTCAAAATAAACGAACAGAACTGCATTCATTGTGGCCAATGTGTTGCTGATTGCACTGCAAGTATCATCTCTATGGAAGAGGATGGATACCCGTTCATTCCTGTTGATAAAGAAGCCTTGTGTATAAAATGCCAGCATTGCCTGGCGATCTGTCCAACTGAATCGGTCTCTATATTTGGCTTGGATCCGGCAAACAGTCGTTCGGTTGTCGGCGGATTTCCTGATCCGGACAAACTTGAGATTCTGATCAAAGGGCGGCGGTCTGTGCGGCGCTACAAGCATGAAAATATTGCCCCGGCGCTTTTACAAAAGCTGTTGGAGGTTGCATGGCACGCTCCTACCGGCGTGAACTCTCGTAAGGTTTGTTTCACCGTGTTGGATAGCAAGGAAAAGGTTGCACAATTGCGTGATGAAGTAATGGTCGGACTGGTTAGACTGGTTAAAGAAAATGTTCTGCCGCAAGGCATGGAATTTTTTGCCAACTTTGTCAGGATATGGGAGGATCGTCATATTGATGTTATTTTTCGTGGCGCTCCTCATCTGCTGATCGCCTCGGCACCAATGAACGTAGCATCACCTATGCCGGACTGCATGATTTCCCTTTCATACTTCGAGCTGTTCGCCCAGTCCAACGGAATCGGCACCGTATGGAATGGTCTAGCAAAATCGGCCATCAACGATCTTGTGCCGGAAACTCGGCATCTCCTCGGAATTCCGGATGACCATTTGATAGGCTATGTCATGGCATTTGGCAAACCTGCTGTTCACTATTTTCGCACGGTCCAGCATGGTCCAGCCTTGATACATAGGGCTTTATAGCGGCAATCAAAACTAAAACTTCGGAGGACGCAGCTCTCTGCGATTTTAGAAAACGAATCCAAACGGTGACTCAGGATCAACATTGGTTAGAGGCTCTGATCGTCGGTTGAGGCAACAGCGTCAAGCTTTGCCGTCATCTTTTCGCGGTATTCAACGATTTCGTTTCGAAGAGAGGCCAGCCTCGCGATCTTGCTGTCAATCTGGTTGATATGATTGTCCAGAATTGCGATAAGCTTCGGTACCATGATATCTGTCCTCCTGGCGTCACCGTAAACCTTGTAGAGCTCCTGAAATTGCTGGATGCTCAAGCCCAGTTCCTTGAGCTTGATGATGAACTTGATGCGTCGAACGATATAGGGTGTGTAGCCACGGTTTGCGCCTTCTGCCCTTTCCACTGATTCAATGATGCCCATCTCTTCCCAGTAGCGAAGTGTCCTTGTGGTGATGCCAAGCTGTTTCGAAAGCTGGCTTATCGGTACAATCTCCTCTTTTATCTGCTCTTTATCTTTCATCTCTTTCGTTTGAGGCATTCTGGGAACGCCGAGCTCCAGCTCGGCATATTATTCATCTTCTCTGCCGAGCTGGAGCTCGGCGTTCCCGGAGCAAGATGTAATGCACATCCTGCTCTTGCCATAAAATATAAAAAAATAATTCTGCTTGCGTCTTGACTTTTACGTAAACGATATATTATATTTGTTCCTGGCACAAGGTTTACTCTGTCTGATAGTCAGACAGGCCAAACCTGTTGCGGAATATGTCCGGGAACGCCGAGCTCCAGCTCGGCATTCCCGGAGAAAGAGGCCGGAAGAGTTCTGGTGCGCAAGGGAGTTCACTATACCAATAAAAATCTGAAACGATCTTCAAGGAGATATTGATGTCTGCAGCAATTGCGCCATACAAAACCAGAAAAAAGGTTCGTTTTGTGACGGCTACCAGTCTTTTCGACGGCCATGACGCTACCATCAACGTTATTCGTCGGATGTTGCTGGCTTCCGGGGCCGAGGTGATTCATTTAGGCCACAATCGTTCGGTCGAAGAGATTGTGACGGCGGCCATTCAGGAGGATGCCCAGGGGATTGCCGTGAGCTGCTATCAGGGAGGACATGTCGAATTCTTCAAATATATTATCGACCTTCTGAAGGAGAGGGGTGAGGGGCATATCAAGGTCTTTGGCGGTGGCGGCGGTGTGATTGTGCCAGAGGAGATCGCCGGGATTGAAGCGTACGGTGTGCGGAAAATCTTTTCTCCAGAGGATGGGCGCCGGTTGGGGTTGCAGGGGATGATCAATGTGCTGCTTGAGGAGTGCGATTTTAGCATTGAGCGTGACCCGGAAGAGCAAATTGCCCAACTGGCCGGACAGGATGTCAGGGCGGTCAATACGCTGATCTCACTTGCGGAGCAGGATGTACGTGATCACACCCAGAGCTACGGATCGCTTCGTCAGCGAATTCAGGAGCTTGGCAGGGAGGTGCCGGTTATCGGCATCACCGGCACCGGTGGCGCGGGTAAGAGCTCGCTGACCGATGAGCTGGTGCGCCGCTTCACCATTGACTTCCCGGACAAGAGCGTTGCCATCCTTGCCGTTGACCCTTCCCGTCAGCGGACCGGAGGCGCCCTGCTTGGCGATCGCATCAGGATGAACGCCATCAATTCGAAGAAGGTCTATATGCGTTCTCTCGCTACACGGGATTCGCAGACCGAGTTGTCGGCGGCCATACAGGATGCTCTTGACGTTGTGCGGGCTGCAGGCTATGATCTCGTTGTCGTTGAAACAAGCGGCATCGGGCAGGGAAATGCCGGCATCGTCACTATATGCGATGTTGCGATCTATGTGATGACCAGTGAGTTTGGTGCGCCGACACAGCTCGAGAAGATCGATATGCTCGATTTTGCCGATCTGGTGGTCATCAACAAGTTTGAACGGAAGGGCGCTGAAGATGCGTTGCGCAATGTTCGCAAGCAGTATCGACGCAACCGCAACCTCTTCGAGGGATCCGACGAGGCGCTTCCGGTCTTTGGCACCATTGCCTCCCAGTTCAATGATCCCGGAACCAATACCCTCTACAAGGCACTGATCGAGACGGTCAACAGAAAGAAAAACTCAGGCTGGAGTTCATCATTTGTTGTTGACGAGAGCAACAGCCTGAAGCGCTCGGTCATCTCCGCCGACAGAGTCCATTATCTTGGTGAAATCGTTCATACCGTACGGAACTACCATGCAAAGGTCAAGGAGCAGTCCAGCGTCGCACGCCGTCTTTTCCAGCTCGAAGGGGCAAGGGAGGTGCTCCCCGGCGAGGCGACCCGGGTCGAGATTGACCGGAAGATTGCGGCGTTCGGCTCAAAGCTGACGCTGGAGTCGAAGTCGATTCTCAATGAGTGGCCAGCGCTGAAAGATGCCTACAAGCGCGATCAGCTCGTGACGGTGGTCAGAGGGCGCGAAATCCGGAGTGACCTTTATACGCTCTCTCTCTCCGGTTCCCGCATTCCAAAGGTCTGTTTACCCGGCTTTGCCGATTTTGGCGAAATTCTGAGATGGAGCATGCTTGAGAACGCTCCGGGTTACTTTCCGTTTACAGCGGGTGTTTTCCCGTTCAAGCGTACCGAAGAGGATCCCAAGCGCCAGTTTGCCGGAGAGGGTTCGCCCGAACGGACCAACCGCAGGTTCCACTACCTCAGCCAGGACGATGATGCCAAGCGCCTTTCCACGGCCTTCGACAGTGTTACGCTCTATGGCGAAGATCCCGACTTTCCGCCCGACATCTATGGCAAGGTGGGGGAGAGCGGCGTGTCGATCTGTACGGTTGACGACATGAAGAAGCTCTATGCCGGTTTCGACCTCTGCGCCCCAAACACCAGCGTCTCCATTACCATCAATGGCCCTGCGCCGATGATGCTCGCCTTCTTCTTCAATGCGGCCATCGATCAGCAGACCGCTATCTTCCGGGAAACGAACGGCCGTGAGCCCTCGACCGAGGAGTATCTGAAGATTCGTGACTGCACCCTGCAAACGGTGCGAGGCACGGTTCAGGCCGACATTTTAAAAGAGGACCAGGGGCAGAATACCTGTATTTTCTCGATTGAGTTTGCCCTGAGGATGATGGGCGACATTCAGCAGTACTTCATCGACAAATTGGTGCGCAACTACTATTCGGTCTCAATCAGCGGCTATCATATCGCCGAGGCCGGGGCCAACCCCATCAGCCAACTGGCGTTCACCCTCTCCAACGGCTTTACTTACGTTGAGTATTACCTGTCGAGAGGCATGAACATCGACGATTTTGCACCGAACCTCTCCTTCTTCTTCAGCAACGGTCTTGACCCGGAATATTCGGTGATCGGGCGCGTCGCACGTCGCCTGTGGGCGGTCACCATGCGTGACAAGTACGGTGCCAACGAAAGAAGCCAGAAGCTCAAATACCATATCCAGACCTCGGGTCGCTCGTTGCATGCCCAGGAGATGGATTTCAACGATATCCGCACCACCCTGCAGGCGCTGATGGCGATCTATGACAACTGCAACTCGCTCCATACGAACGCCTACGACGAGGCGGTGACGACCCCTTCCGAGGAGTCGGTGCGCCGGGCCATGGCGATCCAGATGATCATCAACAGGGAGTTCGGGCTTGCCAGGAACGAGAACCCGCAGCAGGGCTCGTTTATCATTGAGGAGCTGACCAACCTTGTCGAAGAGGCTGTGCTTGCCGAGTTTGAGCGCATCGATCAGCGCGGTGGCGTGCTTGGGGCGATGGAGACACAGTACCAGCGAGCGAAGATTCAGGACGAGTCCATGCTTTACGAGCACAAAAAGCACAGTGGTGAACTGCCGATTATCGGGGTGAACACCTTCCTCAAACCTCGTGCGGATGAGGATGGCTGTCAGATGCCGGGGGAGCTTGCAAGAGCGACAAAGGAGGAGAAGCAGCAACAGATCGAGAACCTGCGGGCATTCCAGGAGGCAAACCGTGAAGCTGCCGGGGTGGCGCTCAAAAGACTCAAGGATGTTGCGGTATCGGGCGGCAATATCTTTGCCGAGCTGATGGATACCGTCCGGGTCGCCTCCCTCGGTCAGATCACCCATGCGCTCTACGAGGTTGGCGGAAAGTACAGAAGAAACATGTAAGAGAAACTATCCAGGGAGTTGAACAATGAGTGAACAAGTTTTTGTTGTAGGGGCCAAAAGGACTCCTTTCGGATCACTGAACGGCATCTTTGCCGAAATTGAGGCGACGCAGCTCGGTGCGGCAGCAATGAGAGGTGCGCTTGCCGCCGCCGGTATCGACGGGACAAGCGTGGATGAGGTCATTGTAGGGCAGGTACTCTCAGGCGGATGCGGCCAGGCACCCGCCCGCCAGGCGATGCGGGCTGCCGGAATCCCGGACAGCGCCCATGCACTGACGATCAACAAGGTGTGCGGAAGCGGATTGAAGTCTGTCATGCTCGGTGCCGACAGCATCAGACTTGGCGAATCGAAGGTTGTGGTCGCCGGTGGCATGGAGAACATGTCGATGGCACCCTATTTTCTCAGAAAAGCCCGCGGCGGCTACCGTATGGGGCACAGCCAGTTGCTCGATCTGATGATTTATGACGGCTTGCAGGATCCCTCTACCGGGCGCCACATGGGCGAGATCGGTGAGGAGCGCGCCGCCGCCGGAAACATCACCCGTGAAGCACAGGACGCGTTTGCGACTCGCTCTTACGATCGTGCCCGGGCAGCAATCAGTGGAGGAGTCTTCGTCGACGAAATCGTGCCGTTCGTCAAGAAAGGCAAGAAGGGTGATGAAATCTTCGATACCGATGAGGAGCCATTCCGGGGCGACACCTCGAAGTTACCTCAACTGAGGCCGGCATTTCAGAAGGATGGCACCATCACCGCAGGCAACGCCTCAACCATCAGTGACGGCTGCGCCATGCTTGTGCTTGCCGGTGAAGCAGCGGTCAAGGCAAACGGTCTTGTGCCGAGAGCGCGCATTCTGGCTTCGGCGACCGAAAGTCGGCATCCCGACAATTTTCCGGAGGCCCCGATCGGATCGATCCAAAAGGCGTGCAGCCGTGCCGGTCTCTCGGTCTCCGATATCGACCTCTTTGAAATCAACGAGGCATTCTCCACGGTACCCTTGTTGGCAATCAATGCGCTTGGTCTTTCTCTTGACAAGGTCAACGTCAACGGTGGAGCCTGTGCCATCGGTCACCCGATCGGTGCCAGCGGTGCACGTATCGCCATGACACTGATTAACGAGCTGCATCGCAGCGGCAAACGATACGGCCTTGCGACCCTTTGCATTGGTGGAGGCGAAGCCGTGGCGGTTATCTTTGAACGAATCTGAACCAAAATCCAAAGCGGAGTTACACCATGATCAAATCCATAGGCGTCCTCGGCGCCGGCCAGATGGGCAACGGTATTGCCCATGTTTTTGCACAGCAGGGGTACGATGTCGTGTTGTTCGACATCTCGGAGACGCAGCTTGAAAAAGCGGTGAGCACCATACGCCAGAACCTTGAGCGCCAGGCAAAGAAAGGGGTGATTTCCGAGTCGCTTGTTGCCGAAAGTGTTGACCGCATCACCACAACGACAGAGATGACGGATCTTGCCAATGTCGATTTTGCCATTGAGGCGGTGACCGAACACGAGCCGCTCAAGCTTGAGATCTTTCGCAAGCTCGACAACATTGTCAAGGCTGGCTCAATCCTTGCCTCCAACACCTCGTCAATCCCGATCACCAAAATTGCCTCTGCGACCAAACGCCCTGACAAAGTGATTGGTATGCACTTCATGAACCCGGTGCCGATCATGAAGCTGGTCGAAATCATTCGCGGCCATGCCACCAGTGACGAAACCTTCGAGGCGACGTCACGGCTTGTTGGCGTGCTCGACAAGCAGATGGCCGTGTCGCAGGATTATCCCGGCTTCATTGTCAACCGCGTCCTGATTCCGATGATCAACGAGGCTATTTTTGCTCTCTATGAAGGTATTGCAACGGCTGAAGATATCGACAAGGGGATGAAGCTTGGAACCAACCAGCCGATGGGCCCGTTGGCGCTTGCCGACTTTATCGGCCTCGACACGGTGCTTGCCATTGCTCATGTGCTCTATGAAGGGTTCAAGGATCCGAAATATCGTCCGTGCCCGCTCCTCGTCAAGATGGTCAATGCGGGGTATCTGGGTAAAAAGTCGGGACGCGGCTTCTTTATCTATTGAAATATCAAGAGGGTATCAGGGAAAACTTTTCAGCAGAACGACAACCAATCTGACAGAAAACCGATATGGAATACAGTAAACTCCTGATTGAAACGACGGACGGCGTGGCGCTTGTGACCATCAACAGCCCCCGTACCATGAACGCGCTGAGCAGCGAGGTGCTTGCCGAACTGCTCGGTGCCTTTACGGAACTTGAGGCGGACAGTTCAGTGAGAGCCATCGTCATCACTGGCGCCGGTGAAAAGGCCTTTGTGGCCGGAGCCGACATCACCGAGATGTCAACCATGAGTTCGCTCGAAGGGCACCGCTTCGGAAAGGCCGGACAGCGGGTGATGCTGCAGCTCGAAAAGATGGCCACGCCGGTCATTGCGGCCGTTAATGGCTATGCGCTCGGCGGCGGACTGGAACTGGCGCTCGGGTGCGATTTTATCTACGCCTCGCAAAACGCGAAGGTAGGGTTTCCCGAAGTTACCCTCGGTATCATTCCGGGGTTCGGTGGCACCCAGAATTTGCCTCGCCTTATCGGTCGTGGGCGAGCGAGCGAGATGATCTTCACCGGCAAGATGATCACTGCGGCGAAGGCCTGCGAGTGGGGAATTGTCAACGAGATTTTCGAGCCGGGCGAGTTGATTCCGAAAGCGCTGGAGAGCGCCAGGGCCATTGCATCGGTCGGTACCCTTGCCGTTCGTTACAGCAAGGATGCCATTGTCAATGGCTTGAACATGAGCAAGGAGGATGGCTTCCGTTACGAAGCCTCGCTCTTCGGCGTGCTCTTTTCAAGTGAAGATCAGAAAGAGGGGATGGGGGCGTTTGCCCAGAAGCGCAAAGCTGAATTCAAAGGAAAATAAACCGGAGTGAAACTATGAATTTTGAACTGACTCACGACCAGAAAGTGCTGCAGTCCGCAGTGCGCGACTTCGTTGCAAACGAGATCAAGCCGATAGCAGCCAAAATCGACGAAGAGCACAGGATTCCCGATGAGCTTGTCGAACATATTTCAGAGATGGGGTTCCTCGGCAGCTACTTTCCCGAAGAGTACGGCGGCGCAGGCCTCGACATGATGTCCTACGCCATTCTGGTCGAAGAGATTTCCAAAGCCTGTGCATCGACCGGCGTTCTTGTTTCGGCCCATACATCACTCTGCTGCAACCCCATCTACGCCTACGGTACCGAAGAGCAGAAGCAGCAGTGGCTGCCTGACCTTCTCACCGGTCAAAAGATCGGCTGCTTCCTCCTCACCGAGCCTGATGCCGGCAGCGATGCAGGTGGAACGGCCACGACCTACCGCATCGAAGGCGATGAGGTCGTTATCAACGGAGCCAAGAACTTCATCACCAACGGCGGATATCTCGGCACAGGCATCGTGCTTGCCTCGTTCGACCGCAGTCTGAAGCATAAAGGGATAACAGCTTTTATCGTCGACCTGCAGTCGCCGGGTGTCATTATCCTGAAAAACGAAAACAAGATGGGCATTCGCGGCAGCTACACCACCGCCTTTGCGCTCGACAACGTGCGCGTGCCGCTCAAGAACCTGCTCGGACAGGAGGGCAAGGGGTTCAATGTTGCCATGGATACTCTCGATGGCGGTCGTATCGGTATTGCCTCGCAGGCTCTCGGTATCGCCGAAGGTGCCTTTGAACGTTCCGTCGCCTATGCAAAGGAGCGCAAGCAGTTTGGTCAGACCATCAGCGCGTTCCAGGCCATTCAGTTCAAGCTGGCCGATATGTATGCTCGTATTGAGACAAGCAAGCTGCTGATCTACAAGGCTGCCTGGCTCAAAGACCACAAGAAAAAATTCTCCCTCGAGTCTGCTCTCTGCAAGCTCCACGCATCGGAGACCGCTACGTTCGTAACCAAAGAGGCCATGCAGATTCATGGTGGTTACGGCTACATTGCAGACTACGAAATCGAGCGCATGTACCGCGACGCCAAGATCACCGAGATCTATGAAGGGACGAGTGAGGTGCAGCGCATCGTCATTGCCAAACAACTGCTTTCTTAACCTGATGACTGAAGTCGAGGCTACCAATGGATGCAACTCGTGAAATATACTGGAACGTCGGCCACGGGGTCGTTGCCGTCATGTACCTGCTCACCATCGCGGCAGTAACCGGCGCGGCCTTCGGCTTCAAAGAGAGGCTGGAGATTTGGCGTCAGGGGAAGTCTCTGGATCGTTTTGACCGGCGCGGCGACCGCGTACAGCGTATGCTCGCGACCGTCTTCGGCCAGACCCGCGTCTCCAGGGTCAAGGATGGAGGGTTGTTCCATTCGCTCTTTTTCTGGGGCTTCCTCACCCTGCTTGCGGGCACGATGCTCATTATGGTGCAGGCCGATCTCCTCATGCCGCTCTTCAAGGTTAACATACTGCAAGGGAACTTCTACAGGTACTTTTCCCTTGTGCTTGACGTTGCCGGTCTGGTCGCCATCGTGATGCTCGGCGGACTCTTTGTGCGCCGATTCTTCATCAAGCCGAAGGGGCTCGAAACGGTCACCGACGACTACCGTATTCACGCCCTGCTCTTCACCATTTTGATCACCGGCTTTCTCATTGAGGGGAGTCGCATGGCCGTTACCGAGCTGAAGCAGAACCCTGCTCTCGCCTTGTGGTCTCCTGTCGGCTACGTCTTTGCCCAGGCGCTCTCCTCTCTTGGCGACGGTGCCCTCTCTGGCCTGCACAAGGGGCTCTGGTGGTTCCATCTTCTCCTTGGGCTTGGCTTTATTTCAGTTATTCCCCGGACAAAGCTGCGTCATATCCTGACGACGAGCGGGAACAGTTTCCTTGCCCCCTTTGAACCGAAAGGGACGATCGGCACCATCAATCTTGAAGATGAGAGCATTGAACAGTTCGGTGCCTCGAAAATCACCGACCTGACCTGGAAAGACCTCTTTGACAGCGATGCCTGTACCTCATGCAAGCGATGCCAGGATCGCTGCCCGGCATACAGCACCGACAAGCCGCTCTCTCCGATGAAGGTGATCAAGACGATAGGCAGTGTTGCCGAAACGTCACCCAAAAAAGGTCTGCTTGAGGCGGTGACGGCTGATGCGCTCTGGTCCTGCACGACCTGTGGCGCCTGCCAGGACATCTGCCCGGCCAATATCGAGCACGTCAACAAGATCCTCGAAATGCGCCGGAACCTGACCCTGATGGAGGGCGAATTCCCGGGTGACGAGGTTCGCACCGCCACGAACAACATCGAGGTGAACGGCAATCCGTTTGGTATGGCCTACGCTTCGAGGGGAGATTGGGCGAAGGGGCTCCCGGTCAGCATCATGCAGGAGAACAGTGATGTCGATATTCTCTATTTCGCCGGTTGCTATGCGTCGTTCGACAGACGCAACCGTGATGTTGCCGCAAACTTCCTGCGTATCTGTGCGGCTGCCGGTGTGAAGGTTGGCATCCTTGGCAAGGAGGAGAAGTGCTGCGGCGAGCCGGTGAGGAAGCTTGGCAACGAGTACCTCTACCAGATGGTGGCTGCGGAGAATATTGAGACCATCAAGGGTTACAAGGTCAAGCGCATCGTGACCACCTGCCCCCACTGCTTCAATACGCTCAGTCGTGATTACCGGGATCTCAAGTTTGATGTTCCGGTCGAGCACTACAGCACCTTCATCAACAGGCTGATCGTGGAGAAGCGGCTGAAGCTTAAGCCGGAGCCGTTCGAGTTCACCTATCACGACTCCTGCTATCTCGGCCGGTACAAGGACATTTTCGAAGAGCCTCGCGCTGTTCTGAAGTCGGCTGGCGGCAAGCTCACCGAGATGAGCCGCTCAGGGTACGACAGCTTCTGCTGCAGTGCCGGCGGCGGCAGGATCTTTGCCGAGGAGAAGCTCGGCAGTCGCATCAACGTGAAGAGAGTCACCATGGCCAGCGAGACCGGTATGCCGATCCTCGCCTCAAACTGCCCCTTCTGCCTGACGATGTTTGAAGATGGCATCAAGACCGGTGGATTTGAGGGCAAGCTGAAGGTTCGCGATCTGGCTGAGATTGTTGCTGAGCGAATAGTACAATAACAGGCGGTTTAAAGCAGCTTTTCCGGGCATTTTGGCAATTTATTTTACAGCAAGGTATTGCATCATACAATTCATTTTCGTAGAATTTGTATTGTTAATTGACATGCACGTAAACGTAAACAATCATGAAGATACTTGTCTGCATTAAGCAGGTTCCTGACATGGAGTCACATTTCAGGCCCAATGGATCCGCCACCTGGTTCGATGAGTCGGACCTTGCGTTTCGGATGAATGAATACGATGAATATGCGGTGGAGGAGGCGGTCAGGCTGAAGGAGCAGCTTGGTGGCGAGCCCGAAATCACGGTACTCTCAATCGGACCCGACCGGGTCATCGAGGCCATCAAAAAGGCGCTCGCCATAGGATGCGACCGTGCTGTTCACATCCTTGAGCCGGAGGTCGCATCCAGAGAGCCCTGGCAGATTGCCTCAATTATTGCGGCTTATGCCCGCGACAAGCAGTTTGATCTTCTCTTCACCGGCATGCAGTCGCAGGATCGTGGTTCAGCACAGGTTGGAGTTCTTGTTGCCGAGCTGTTGGGCATCCCTTCGACAACGACTCTGGTTGGATTCGCCTGGGCCGACGGCGTGGTGACGGCAACGCGGGAGCTTGAAGGGGGAGTGAAAAGCAAGGTCAGACTGAAGACCCCTGCGCTCGTGACCTGCCAGCTTGGACTCAACTCTCCGCGCTATCCCACCCTTCCGAACATCATGAAGGCCAGGAAAAAAGAGATTACCATGCTTCAGGCAGGAGAACTCTCCTCAGAGAAGCCGCTTACTGGTTCAGCAGCCTTTCGCCATCCGGAAAAGCGGGGCAGTGGCGTTGTGCTTGAAGGGAGTGTCGATGAACTGGTCGAAAAGGTGCTTGTCATTCTAAAAGATAAAACGGCGGTTCTGCGCTGAGGAGACACATAAATGAAGCTATTACTTGTTGGCGAATACAGGGAAGGCAGACTTCTCGATACCACCGCAGAACTCCTGGGTTTTGCAGCAGCAATCGGCGGAGAGGCCTCCCTGTTTCTTGTCGGGAGCGCTGAAGCTGTTCCGGCATTCAGCGGCTCACTCTATCTGGCCGATGCGAAGGTTTACGGCGAATACAACCCTGAAGTACATAAACAACTGTTGTTAAAGGCCGTTCAGGAGGAAAACCCTGATCTTGTCGTATTTGTCCACTCCTCCTACGGCTGGGATCTTGCCCCCCGCGTTGCCGCAAGCCTCAAGCTGGCGCAGGTCTCAGAGGTGATCGGTTTTGCCGGTAACGCCTATGAGGTGGGATGCTGCAATGCAAAAATGCATCGTAACGTCACTCCTTCGACATCGAAAGCGGTCATCACCATTCAGGCAGGAGCCTTTCCGGCCCTTCAGGCGGAAGGTAGCCCTTCAGTGAAGGTTCTCTCGACTGACGCAGCGTCGACCACTGAATTTATGGGTTACGAGCCCGCCGAAGCCAGGGATGTCAATCTGGCAAAAGCCGAGATTGTTGTCAGCGCCGGACGCGGGATCGGGAAAAAAGAGAATATCGAGGTGGTCCGCAGTCTCGCAAAGGCTTTTGGCGGCGAGCTTGGGGCGAGCCGTCCCGTGGTCGATGCCGGCTGGATCGATCATGGTCATCAGGTTGGTTCTACCGGCCAGACTGTTACCCCAAAGCTCTATGTGGCTTGCGGTATTTCAGGTTCTATCCAGCACCTTGCCGGAATGAAGAAGTCAGGGTTTATTCTGGCCATCAATAAAGACAAGAATGCCCCTATCGGCGAAGTAGCCGATGTTCTTGTTGTCGCCGATGTGCTGCAGTTTGTTCCGGCTCTGACGGCGAAGCTCTCCTGAGAGAGGCATCGTTCGAACTCCATTTCAATATCCCCTCTGCAGACGAGTATCAAGTTGCATGTGCTGCTCGCTGCAGACAAGAACTGTTCAAGATGTACATGCCGTCAGGGTATGAGTCAGACCGATTTGGCCAGCGGTTTTTGGGCGGAAAGCTTTCCACCGTAATGACCGAGAAGCGTCACGACCGGCAGCATGGAAAAAAGTAGAGCAAGATAGAGCCAGTGCTCAATACCTTTGTTGTTCATCACATCTGGAGAGCTGAGTCTGATAAAAACAGCAGAAACACAGAGTGTAAAAAGCAGGCAGGAGAGTCTGATTTTTTTTATAAAGACTGGCGCTTTGGCACCACGATATTTTGTTTTCCAATCGTGGATACCAGAAAAAAAGGAGGCCGGAACAGCCAGGACGACAATGAGAAGAAGATGTTCAACGGTATGCTCGAAATAGTTGTTGGCGGTTGAAAGTGTCAAGATCAAGTACAGCACGGCAACCGGGATCAGACCGTTGCTGAAATGTGCAGCAACGGCATGAAACAGAAACGTCCTTTTCATCTCGTTGAATAGTCCCTGACCAGGCATATACACGTTCTCCTTTTTTTCGTGTTTGTTAAAATGGTCTTTGGTAATAAGGGCGGATTATGCCCCGAGAAAAGCTCTGAGAGAAGCCTTGTACCTGAAAAAGGCATCATGGCCTTTCGGCGTAATGCTGTAAATAGTTTGAGGCTTGCGATCCTGAATTTCCCTGTCACAACTTATATACTCGGCAGACTCAAGCATCCGCATGTGAACACTTAAATTACCGTCCGTTGTCCTGACCTGCTTTTTGATCTCCAAAAAACTTGCCTTATTGACAAAATAAAGAAATGAAAGTGCTGCAAACCGTATCCTTGCATGAATAACTTTATTGAGCAGTTGGTGGTTAAAGTCGGGAGTAGCACTGCCGACTGGCTTGTCGATTGGCTCTGATATGCCTATTTGAGCTAATCGGGCTTTAAGGACAGTATTCTCCTGTTCGAATTTTTTTTGCATACTGATGTCCGATACAACGACACGACATTCCAGAGCGTCATTGCTGAGGATTGCATCAATGCGAACGGTATGGATGAGTACAACAGGGGTATCATGAGATACCATAGTATCAGAAGAGGAAGGCTTTCCTTCAATCAGGAGCATAACCTCACAGAATGGGTGCTCTCTCTTGCTGAACACCCTCGCCAGCAGATCGTTAAAAGCAGGAAGACCTTCAGGGGAAACAAACCTTCCGAAACGATCGCCTATCAGCAGGGATCGTTCTATACCAAGCAGTTTTGTCGCTGTCAGATTGACTTGCCGTATCGTCCCCTCCCTGGTAAGCGTCAGATAGCCGAGCGGCGCAAAGTCATAAAGATCAGTGTAGCATTCCAGACTTTCTTCCAGCTCAGCCCTTGTCTGAAGCAGTTCATCCTGCTGCATCTCAAGCTCAATCTGGTGAACCGCAAGTTCATGAATAACCCGCTGCATCTCCTCAGGCGAACTGGAGAAATCAATATCTTTTTTCTTCTGCTCTGTGTTGAGGTGCGTCTCTGCCTGATGGCGCAATGCGGTTAAATCCTCCAAAAGGGCTCTGTTCTTTGTCATGAAACGCTTTTCTTATTTCTGCAGATTTATAACACTCAGACGTCCGTATAAAAAACAAAAAATACTTTCCGTTTGCCAATTTCCCTTACTAATTTTTCCATGAGCATCAAGGGACAAAGCACTCTCAGCCTCTTTGCGGGCTGTGTTGTCTGGCAGCAACAGTGATCACGCCAATTATTTCACCTCCTGCATTTCGCTGCGGCCTGGCAATGAGTTCATAGTAGCGGAGAGAACCGTTTGCCACTGTTACGGTCAAATCCCGGTGTACCGTATCACCTGTCGCCAGCACTTTTCGCTTGACCTCCATAAGTTCAGCCGCGTTCTGCATATCAGGAAGCTCATCATCCCGTCTTCCAATCGAATCCGGTGCATGAAACTCATGCTGAGGATCGTCAAGCCAGATATAGCGGAACTCCTTGTCAACAGCCGCAACGATGATACCCGAACTTTCAATTGCAGCCCGGAAACGGTTTTCAGTTTCCCGAAGACTCTCTTCAAGCTTTTTGGCGACACTAATATCGCTGAAGGTGATCACCAGTCCGTCAATCTGGTTTTCATGGGTACGGTAGGGCATAATTTTTACCGTAAACCAGCGGCCGTCACTTGCCGGAACCTCTTTTTCACTAAACACCAGGCTACGACGAACCTCACTGGCATCTTCAGCCAAAGCAGGATACTGTAAATCGGTCACAATATCGGTTATGGGACGTCCTACATCACTGGCAATCAGTTTTATAATGGATGCCGTCCTTGTGGTGAAACGTCGAATGTTGAGTTCATCATCAAGAAACAGTGTCGCAATGTCAGTACTGTTCAGCAGGTTTTTTAAATCATTGTTCGCCTGCGACAAGTCACTCACCTTCGACTGTAGTTCGTGGTTCACTGTCTGCAGTTCCTCATTCATGGACTGCATCTCCTCCTTGGAGGTGGTCAGCTCCTCGTTAGCGCTCTGTAATTCTTCGTTAGTCGACTGTATCTCTTCATTGTTGGATTTAAGCTCTTCCTGAGAAGTCTGCATCTCTTCCCGGATACACACAATCTCATCCCTTGCCTGACTCAGTTCCTGCTCAAGCAATTCCTGACTGGTTTTTCCAATCTCCGCAGAAGAGGCCGGATATTGTAATGTCGCAGAGGCAAGGCTTTCGACATCAATAAAAACAATCAAAACGAGTCCCTGCAAAGCATCAGGTTTTTCAAGCAACGTAATCGACAGATTAAACGTTTGTGTTACTCCGCTCGCAATGACATTCAGACCTCTTTTGGTAACAGTTCCTTTGTGACGGAGCACACTCCCGAACATGATACTCAGTTCAAAGCGAAGCCCTTCGCGCGCCATGGCAAAAATGTTCCAATTGGCCTTTCCTGCTGCGGGCTCAAGATATTTACCCGTATGACCACTGATATAGATGATATCGCCTTTATCATTGGTCAGCACTGCGGCAGGAGTATAATATTCAAGGAGGAGCTGATCGGTCAAGGTCTGCAAATTGAGTGCGGAAGTTTTTGGCATGGGTTGATCGACGGTAACATCCGAAAGTGCGGGTTGCGTGTGAGCAAACGAAAAGGATAAAGCAGCGGACTCCGTACGAACCCCTTGAAGGCGACTGAAAAGTCGTGTTTTACTGTCAAGCGGCTTAAACAGATGGGTAAATGAACCCAGACTCTCGGCATTCCCCAACAAAAGAATACCTCCGGGATTCAGACTGTAATGAAAAAGAGGAAAAAGCTTTTTCTGCAGCTCCGGCTCCAAATAAATCAGCAGATTCCGGCAAACCAGAATATCAAGCTTGGAGAAAGGGGGATCCATGATAACATTCTGATGAGCAAAGACTACCATTTCACGGATCTCGCGCGATATCCTGTAGCCATGATCATCCAGTTCAAAGAATCGTCGCAGCCTTTCGTCAGAAACTTCAGTTGCAATTTTCAGGGGAAAGCATCCTGAGCGGGCCTTGTCGATAGCATCGTTATCAAGGTCTGTTGCAAATATCTGCAGTTTAAAATTTCCGGAAGGTGTGAGTGTTTCAATAGCCTCCTTGAATATGATTGCCAGGGAAAAGGCTTCCTCACCCGTAGAACAGCCGACCACCCAGGCCCGTATGGCACCTCCGGCTGGTCGGGCTGCCAGAAGTGACAGGATTCCCTTGAGTTTCAACGATTCCCACACTGCCGGATCGCGAAAAAAACACGTAACCCCTATCAGCAGTTCCTTGAACAGCAGATCAGTTTCATGGGGGTTTTCCTGCAGAAAATGGACATAGTCAGCAATTTTTTCAATCTGATGAATACCCATGCGTCGTTCAATACGGCGGTAGATGGTGCTTTTTTTATAAAGCGAAAAATCATGACCCGTCTGGAGTCGTAAAAGAATCACCACTTTCTCAAGACCGCTCAGTACTTTTTCTGCCAACGGAATATCCTTTTTTACAACAAAGTGAACATGCCCGAGATAGGCAAGGAGTTTGCGCGGCAGTTCTTCAACAGGTGCGATGATGTCAGGCGTACAGGCAGCAATGGCGCTTCGAGGCATTCCGTCAAATTTGGCTGATGAGGGATCCTGCACAAAAATTCCGCCACCTTTCTCTTTTATAGCAAGCAATCCAAGAGTTCCATCGGAACCCATGCCTGAAAGAATGAGACCAATGCTTTGCTGATGCAGATCATCAGCAAGCGAGCGAAAAAAGAAATCAATGGGCAGACGAAGACCTCGAGGCTCTCCAGAATCAAGCAGATGTAATATTCCGTGCAGCAGAGACATATTCTTGTTCGGAGGAATCACATAAACATGATCCGGCTTAATTTTCAGGCGATCGCAGACCTGAACGACCGGCATAGCTGTAACCCGCTGAAGCAATTCAACCATCATATCCTTGTGTGTCGGGTCAAGATGCTGAACAATCACAAAGGCGGCACCACATTTATCCGGAATATTTCTCAACAAAATTTCAAGTGCTTCAAGCCCTCCTGCTGAAGCACCGATACCAACGATCGGGAAAGAGGGCTCAACTGCCTGCAGGAGGGCATTACTTTGAAGCTTCTTTTTGATCATGGGACTCTGTTGATAAAGGTTTAACTCAGTAAATCTTCCGTGGCACAGAAATGATTCCTGAAGCTACGAAAGATTCCTGATCAGCGGGTTTCGTTGTTTGTTTAACTATCGTCTCGATGCAGATTTCCGATGCTTGATATCGTGGTGCCGCTTTCTTGCGTCACTGTGCCAATTCCTCTTGTTCCAATGTTTGCGATGATAATGGTGCGTCCTGCTGTTCCCCAGATTAATGCCAACACGAACATCAACTTTCGCCTGGGCATCAACAGAGGGGCTACCGAGAAGCATCCCTGCAATACCTAAGGTCAACCAGATTTTTTTGTTCATAATGTTCTCCAAATAAAGCATCCCCGCAGCAGAGATGTAGTTAGTCGAAATAATAACGTTTAGCCAGCCCAAAACTCATATCCCTGCAAGCTGTCGGAATTGTAACTTTTATCACCATTATGCGTGGATAAAGAAGAGAAATATCCATTTTCGTCATGGCGTTGCGTCAGATTTTCTTTCTTGATATTCTTCAAATCGTCAGAAAAGCCGTGGTAAAGGATGTAGTTTGCTACACGCGCCCGAAAATCTTCGTCAGATTTCAGCTTTTCGGTGAGAGATTTTTTTGCATGATCAAGTGACATAATCCACCCCGCCTTATTTGTTCGCATGTTGTAACGTAAGAAGATCAAACGTTACTACTGGTATTACTTCAGATAACGGAAAAATCGTTTCTGTTATGCTGATTGTTACCATTTTTCCTTAAAATCAATATACTTTATTTTTTAAAGTAACTTTAATTATTAAAGCAAATATTTTGTGGCAATAAAAATCATATCCCTTTATATCGGCTCATCACGTATAAAGTTCTCTTTGTATGAGATCGGTGAAGCTGAACGACTTGTTTTTACTGGTTCACTGAGTCGTATAGGCAGGAGGAGGAGAGGCGGCAGAAGAGGTGTTGTCAAGTCTGGAGTAAAGAAATTGAGCACCGGGCCGGAATGTATTCAGGGGGGCACTATTTTTTCCATCGAGACCTCTACACTGGCAATGTCGGCATGGCCATTGAAAATATTCAGGAATTTATCAAACACTTCGAATCCAGAGTGGACAGATACTTGCTGGGTGTGCGGGTAATCCCGATGAAGTTTTATAGTGATCACTCTTCCTGGTGGAACATAAAATTTATTATCCATCATCCCGGTTGAACAGGTGGAAGCTACACCGCAGGGAAGCAATCTGACATAAACCCACTGGGCTCTGCCCAACAGTTTAATCTTTATTTCCTCACCCTTCTTAAAGTCACGAGGTGTTTTCAAGTCCAGAAAGCTGGAATACCACAAGTTACCGGCAAGAGAGATGTTACCCCCGCTCGACCCAATATTCCCTGTAAGAAACTCAGCGCTGGCGGATACGTAGCGAAGTAGAATGAAGGTGCTTAAAATTACAATAGTGAAAACTTTTTTCATTGTACTATAAGATACCCCTTTCCATTAGTATCCCGCAGAAAATAAATTAACGCTGCAACTCATGAACAACTCTCGCAAGGATACTAACAATTCACAACTATTAAAAAACTACAATTATTTTTGGTGAATCGCTAAAAAATTTAAACAGTATGACTCTTCTTCCGGATTCCATAGTCTTCTAAAACTCATCCGGTAGCGCATTGGTGATCCCATAACCCTTGATCTGATTGAAGAAACTCATATTTGAGGGATTCTCGCCTCATCGAAATCTCTTCATGAAGCCGCTGATATTCTCGCTATTGGTGAGGCAACATGCTGGAGAAAAAGGAATGTACCTTTGCAAAATTCAATACTTTTTCTACTATACCCTTGTTTTTTGCAAGATGTTCTTTAGCGTTCATTCGTTATCTTTTTCACTCGAAGGCGGTTTAAATTGCCCGCGTTTTGCATTTTTTTTGCAGGAGTATGATACCGGCGTGCAGAGAATTACATCATATTCCCGGCTTTAATCCATTTTGTTCATTATGGCTGTCAATAAGGCATTCAGACCGGTTAAAACATTTCTTCTTGGCGGGGCGAGAGATTTTCGTGAGCGCAACATTTTCCACCAACTCGCACTCTCCGCTTTTCTTGCATGGGTGGGACTCGGTTCAGATGGCCTTTCCTCATCCTGTTATGGACCTGCTGAAGCCTTCAAGGCTCTTCAGGGACATCCGACACTTGGCATTTTTGTCGCCATAGGAACAGGAATCACCATTCTGATTATCGCGGCAAGTTATTCTCATATCATCGAACTCTTTCCTCATGGCGGCGGAGGTTATCTCGTGGCCAGCAAACTCCTTTCTCCTGAAATGGGAGTTATTTCAGGTAGCGCTTTACTGATCGATTACATCCTGACCATTACCATATCGATTGCCAGCGGTGCCGACGCCATTTTCAGCTTTCTTCCCATCAGCCTTATCGGTTATAAACTCTGGTTTGCCGTGTTCGGGGTTGGTGTGCTGCTTATTCTGAACCTTCGGGGAATCAAGGAGGCTGTTATGCCCCTTGTTCCTGTTTTCCTGCTTTTTGTGGCGACACACCTCATTGTTATTGTTTATGCGGTCATTACCCATCTTGCAAACTTTGGCATGGTCTATCATGAGACGGGTCGTGAGCTCACCAGTTCATTTAACACCCTCGGCGTTTTCGGGGTGCTTTTTCTGGTTCTGAAAGCCTACAGTCTCGGTGCCGGTACCTTTACCGGTATTGAAGCGGTCAGTAACGGTCTTCCTGTTTTGCGTGACCCGAAAGTTGAGACGGCAAAAAAAACCATGAAATACATGGCGCTCTCTCTCTCCCTCACGGTTATGGGGCTGATGCTCGCCTATATTCTGTTTGATGTCCAGGATACGCCGGGCAAGACCATGAATGCCATTTTGTTCGAGGGTATAACCTCGTCATGGGGCGGCTATAGCGGCGTTGCGTTTGTGTGGGTCACTCTGTTCTCAGAAGCAGTTCTGCTCTTTATTGCCGCACAGACCGGCTTTCTTGACGGGCCGAGAGTGCTGGCAAATATGGCGCTCGACAAATGGCTGCCCACACGCTTTGCCATGCTGAGTGACCGGCTGGTGACAGAAAAAGGCATTTTAGTCATGGGCTTTGCCTCTCTCATCATGATGCTTGCCTCTCATGGATCCGTTGATTTTCTGATCGTGCTTTACAGTATCAATGTGTTTATCACCTTTACGCTCTCACAGCTCGGCATGGTCAAGCACTGGTGGGAGAAACGAAATTCGGAAAAGAGGTGGCTGCGCAAGCTGATGATCAATGGCATAGGATTGACACTGACGACCTTTATTTTGATTTCAGTGCTGATTCTCAAGTTTAATGAAGGGGGGTGGATGACCATTCTGATTACCGGTCTTCTGGTCATGGGTGCTTTTTATATCAAGAATCATTACAACAAGACCGAACATATTCTGAAACGGCTTGATGTTATTGTTGAAGCAGCGGTGCTGAGCGGCTCGGACGTTCACGACCGGGAGAGCGATCAATCCAGTCCGGCCCCGGTGTATGACCCGAAAGGCAAAACCGCAGCGATACTGGTGAACGGCTTTAACGGACTCGGCCTGCATACGCTGTTCAGTGTGTTCCGTCTTTTCGGAAACAACTACAAAAATTATGTTTTTGTTGAAATAGGTTCTATTGATGCCGGAAACTTCAAGGGGGCAGATGAAATTGACAATCTCGGCAGCTTTGTTCGGAATGAGACCTCAAAATATATGGACTATATGAAAGATCATGGCCACTATGCCGATGCATACTTTTCTATCGGTACCGATGTGGTTGATGAAGTCAACAAACTTGTTCCTATTATTACCGAAAAATTTCCGGATATCGTCTTTTTCGGGGGTCAGCTTGTCTTTTCCAGAGAGTCAATGATGGATCGGTGGCTCCATAACTACACGGTTTTTGCCATACAGCAGAACCTCTATCTTCATGGCATTCCCTTTATAATTTTACCGATCAAGGTATGACCTCCTCGACTCAACACGATTTTTCCAGATCCCGAAAGCATATTCAGCCACTTGTTATAGCAGGGCTTTTCTTTCTCGGTGCGTGCAGCACTCAAAATCAGTCCGATAATGAGAGTGCTTCAAAAACCACAAAAGAATCCGCACTCAACCTGAAGCTTGCTGCAGGCAAGACTCTCTATGAATCCAATTGCGCCTCCTGCCATGATTCAGGGTCATCCGGAGCTCCGAAACTGGGCAACAAGGAGGCCTGGCATGGACGTATGGCAGAAGGAAAAGATGTCATGATTAAAAAAGCAATTACAGGAATCGATGGCAAGATCGGCATGATGCCTCCAAGAGGCGGTAACACATCTCTGAGCGATGAAGATGTAAAAGCGGCCATACTGTATATGACCTCCAAAATAAATTCAAGCCCGGAAAATACCTCTCCCGAATCACCTGTTTTATAAGAGGAGTATCGACTTTGCTTAAGCCCTGGCATGCAATCATGGAACCAAAAATCAAGAGCCGCCCGTCAGCCTCACCTATTTCCCGCCTCAGCCGCTTGACAGATTTTGCAGGATTCGCATCGTCTGATTTTTCTGATCAGCCGATACGAACAGAGAGCATGGAGAGCGCCCCGCCATCTATTCCCTCGACAGGAAAGCTGACCTGCTCGTGCTCTTTGCGTAAACCAAGAACATAGAGCAGAGGGAGAAAATGGTCAGGCGATGGCACGGAAAGCCGCGCATCCTCTCCCATATTTCTGTAATCAGCAAGTTCACGATCTTTTCCTTCAAGAATGAGTTTTCTTGTTGCGGATTCAAATCGAAGGGCCCAGTCGAACGGCGGTCTCTTCTCATTTCCCCAAACATAAGCACGCAGGTTGTGCACAATATTGCCGCTTCCGACAATCAGTACTCCTTCATCCCGAAGCGGCTGGAGAAGCTTTCCGGTTTCATAATGAAACTCAGGGAGTTTCGTGTCATCAATACTGAGCTGAACAACAGGGATATCTGCGTCAGGAAAAACGTGGCAGAGTACCGACCAAATGCCGTGATCAAGTCCTCGATTTTCATCGAAACGGACATTGAGCGGCTGAAGGAGTTTTTGCACACGCCGCGCAAGTTCAGGACTGCCCGGAGCTGGCCAGGCATACTCGAAAAGTTCAGAAGGGAACCCGTAGAAATCGTGTATGGTTTCGGGAGAGGGGCTTCCTGAAACCGCCATGTCAGGCACGTACCAGTGGGCCGATATGGCAAGTATTGCTTTTGGAGGCGGGATGCTTTGCCCGAATTTTTGCCAGCTTTCGGTGTAGGCGTTCGACTGAATCGCGTTCATCGGATTGCCATGACCTAAAAAAACAGCAGGCATTACCTCTTTCATTGCAGTCCTCCATTATGGTGGTTATCTCCTTAACTCCCACTCCCAGGGTACGCCTCTTATTTGGGCTGCGACTTGATCAGTTCAACGTCCAGCAAGATGTTGATCTCTGCACCAATAGCCACTCCCCCTGTTTCCAATGCCTGATTCCAGACAAGCCCGAAATCCTTTCGGTTGATTGTTGTGTTAGCCGAAGTTCCGCGTCTTGTGCCACCCCAGGGATCCTTGCTTTCTTTGGAGAACGGGGCGACATGAAGAACCACCAATTTGGTAATACCATGGATCGTCAAATCTCCGGTAACCGTCAATGCCCCTTTAGCCGCTTTTGTCCATTTTTTTGAAACAAAGGTCAAGGTCGGATATTTGGCGACATCGAAGAAATCAGCGCTCTTCAAATGTTCATCCCGTTTTTGAACATTGGTATTGATGGAAGAGGCATCAATGGTGACATCGACGTTCGATTTTGTAATGTCTTTGTCGTTAATATCAACAACACCGCTATACTTGTTGAAGTTACCCTTGACGTGCGACACCATGAGGTGACTGACACTGAATCCAACAGTTGAATGATCGGGGTCAATGTTCCACTGGGTCGCTGTAGCAAGTGACGGCAAGATCATTATTACAGCGGTGAGCATTGCCCTGGTGATGTTTTTTTTCATTTTCGTTCTCCTTTTTTTTTGATTACAGCATCAGCATCCCGCCTGAAACCGGGATATAGCATCCCGTCACGAAACGGTTGTGGTCTGAAACCATTGCCACCACGGCACCGGCAACATCTTCCGGGAAGCCAACCCGCTTCAGGGGAGCCATATCCGCCACCATCCCTTTCTGTTCCTCAGGCAACCAGGAGGTGGCGTCGGTCAAGGTAAGGCCGGGGGCAATCACATTGACACGTATACCGAAGGGGCCAACCTCTTCCGCAAGAGAGCGGACGAAGGCGTCAAGGCCCGATTTCGCCGTGCAGTGGGCAATGAAACCCGGGGAAGGGTGACGCGAAAGGGTGCTTGAAATGGCAATGATGTTTCCCGCCTTTCTTTCGATCATGCCCGGAAGCACCGCCTGACAACTGAAAAATATCGACTTGAGCTCTCCGCAAAGCTTCGCTTCAAATTCATTCCAGGAAAATTGTGTGAAAGGTTTTACCGGAAAACCAATCGCGGCATTGCTTACCAGAAGGTCAACCGGGCCGAGGCTTTTTTCCACCTCTCCGACCATCAACCGCACCTGCTCCTCGTCGCGGACATCCGCCCTCACGGGATATGCCCTTCCGCCTGCATTCAAAATTTCCTCGACAACAGCGATCGCCGCGCTTTCACTCTGAAAATAGTTCACCCCGACAGCAGCGCCTTCAGCAGCGAGAAGTTTGGCCGTAGCCCGACCTATGCCCCGGCTTGCGCCCGTAACCAATGCAACTTTGCCTTTCATATCCAGTAACCCTCCATTTGTTGTCTAAAAATTTCAGCTTTGAGACCCGAGTATAAATGGTATCAGCGAAGCGACCTGTTATTTCTTGATATAAGCGTTAAGCCCGATCGTTACCGGTTTGCCTTCAACCATCACCGAGGTCACCGTATTGCCGTGAGTACTTGCCACAACAAGCGTCTTGCCTGATGAAGAGGGAGTAGGCGTTTCGAGGTCAATTTCTATGCAGAGCTTGCCGTTCTTGATTTCAACTGTCATGGCCATGGTGGTGTTTTGTTTGGTGTTGAGTGAATGGAAAGGGATAATATAACATACCTTATCCTGACTAAAGCGAAAAGCTTGCGATCAGCCCTCCGCCGAGTTCAAATGCTTGCGGTTTCGGCGTACTTTTATGCACTGAAATACTGAAAAATCTATGCGAATAACTACATTAAAATATTGTTATTCGCATAGAAAATAAAGGACATAACACTGATGGCCAATAATAACGGTAACGGAAAATCCCTCGAATCCTGGATCTGGGATGCGGCATGTTCCATCCGTGGAGCCAAAGATGCTCCGAAGTATAAGGACTTTATCCTCCCGCTCATTTTCACCAAGCGTCTCTGCGACGTTTTCGATGATGAGGTCAACCGAATTGCAGGGGAGGTCGGCTCACGCCTGAAGGCATTCCAGTTGGTCAAGGCCGATCACAAGCTGGTCCGATTCTATCTCCCCCTTTTGCCGGCCGATCCCGAGCAGCCTGTCTGGTCGGTCATCCGCAAGCTTTCCGACAAGATCGGCGAAGGCGTCACCACCAACATGCGGGCCATCGCCAAAGAGAATCCACTCCTGCAGGGTATCATCGACCGCGTCGATTTCAATGCCACCACCCATGGTCAGCGTGATCTTGACGACGACCGCCTCTCCAACCTCATTGAGGCCATCAGCACCAAACGGCTGGGGCTCGATGACGTTGAGGCCGACATCATCGGCAAAAGCTATGAATACCTGATCCGCAAGTTCGCGGAAGGCGGCGGCCAAAGCGCCGGTGAGTTCTACACCCCGCCTGAGGTCGGCACCATCATGTCGCGGGTGCTCCAGCCTGAGCCCGGCATGGAGATCTACGACCCCACCTGCGGCTCCGGCGGTCTCCTCGTGAAATGCGAGTTCGCCATGGAGGAGATTACCAAGGGTAAACAGCGTACCGTCGCACCCCTGAAACTGTTCGGCCAGGAGTTCACCCCCGAGACCTGGGCCATGGCCAACATGAACATGATCATCCACGACATGGAGGGGCAGATCGAGATTGGCGACACCTTCAAGAACCCCAAGTTCCGCAACAGATAGGGCAAACTCCGCACCTTCGATTGCGTCGTCGCCAATCCCATGTGGAACCAGGACTGGTTCATCGAGGCAGACTACGACAACGATGAACTCGACCGCTTTCCCGCAGGGGCAGGTTTCCCCGGCAAATCCTCTGCCGATTGGGGTTGGGTGCAGCACATCCATGCCAGTCTCAATGCCACAGGCCGCGCCGCCGTCGTCCTCGATACCGGTGCCGCCTCACGAGGGTCGGGCAATGCCGGCACCAACAAGGAAAAGAGCGTCCGCCATTGGTTTGTCGATCACGATCTCATTGAGGCTTTGCTCTATCTGCCCGAAAACCTTTTCTACAACACCACCGCCCCGGGCATTGTGTTGTTCCTGAACAAGGTGAAGGCAAAAGAGAGAGCGCACCGCGTACTGCTCGTCAACGCAAGTCAGATTTTCGCAAAGGGCGATCCCAAAAACTTTATCCCGGACGAAGGCATACAGCGCATTGCCGAGACCCTCACGGGCTTGAAGGAGGAGGAAAAACTCAGCCGCATCGTCGATCACGCCGAGCTGAAAAAGAACGACTACAACATATCCCCCAGCCGCTACATCCACACCAGCGATGCCGAAACCTACCGACCCATTGCCGAGATTGTCGAGGAGCTTAATGCGATTGAGCTGGAGGCCAAGGAGACCGACGAAGCCCTGCGGAAGATTCTCAAGCAACTGGGAGTTGGGGTATGAAGATCTTTATCAGCAGTGTGCAAAAGGAGTTTACCATGGAGCGCAAAGCTCTGACCGGGTACCTTTCCGGTGACCCGATGCTGCACCGTTTTTTTGAATACTTTCTGTTCGAAGATCAGCCAGCGGCCGATCAGCGTCCTGACCAGTGCTACCTCGACGAGGTGGATCGTTGCGATATCTATCTCGGTATTTTCGGCAATGATTATGGTTGGGAAGATGCCGAGGGGCTTTCACCGACACACCGTGAGTTCAATCGGGCCACCGAAAAGGGCAAGAGCCGTCTGATCTATGTCAAGGGAACCGATGATAACGCTCGGCATCCGAAAATGAGAGCCCTGATACATGATGCCGCCAGCACCCTTATCCGTCGTCGGGTCAACTCCTCCGAGGAGCTTATTCCCGCAGTGTATGCGAGTCTTGTCAGGATTCTCGAAGAGCGCGAACTGCTCCGTTTTGGACCGTTTGATGCCACATTCTGCCGAAATGCTTCGTTCGATAACCTTGACGAAGAGAAGATCACCCGTTTTCTTGTGCTTGCCCGGCGTGGCCGCAATTTCCCATTGGCAGCAGATACGCCGCCCCATGAGGTACTGGAGCATCTTAACCTGCTCGACAAAGGACGGCCGACCAATGCCGCTATTTTGTTGTTCGGCAAACAACCGCAGCGTTTTCTGATCACCTCCGAAGTGAAATGCGCCCATTTCCACGGCTATGAAGTTGAAAAACCCATTCCATCTTATCAGGTGTACAAAGGGACGGTCTTCCAACTCGTGGATCAGGCCAAGGATTTTGTACTCTCCAAGATAGACCTTTGGGTAGGAACAAGGGCGGAAAGCACCCAAGTGCCGACGAAATACGAAATCCCGCAGGAAGTTGTCGCTGAAGCCATCGTCAATGCCATTGTGCATCGCGACTACACCAGCAATGCCAGCGTACAGGTCATGCTCTTCAAAGATCGGCTTGAAGTCTGGAATCCCGGCACTCTGCCTCCGACCCTGACTCTTGAAAAATTGCGCGAGCCACATGCCTCCGTCCCTCATAATCCGTTGATTGCGGAGCCCATGTATCTGACCAAGTACATCGAGCGCATGGGAACCGGTATCCGCGACATGATTCGGCGATGCAAAAATGCCGGGCTCCCTGAACCTGAAATCAGGCTTGATGGCGGCTGTTTTGTGTTGACGATCAAGAGGAAAAAGTCTGAGTCGGGGGGCCAAGATGAGGCCCAAGTCAAGGCCCAAGTTGGACAACAGCCAGAGTCGCAGCCAGAGTCGCAAGCCACGGCACCAGTCACCCCACCAGTCACTCCACCAGTCGCAGTGGTGGTACTGATTCGTCTGATTGGCTCAACTGGAACTCTTGGAAACTCGGAAATCCTTGCTAATTTTGATCTTAGCGATCGCACCCATCTCCGTGAGCGCTATATCGACCCCGCTCTTGCCGAAGGACTGGTGGAGCGCACCATACCCGAAAAACCAACCAGTCGTTTCCAGAAATACCGGCTCACGGAAAAAGGTCGTAGATTGCTGGAGCAGTTGGATAAGGATGGAGGTCGGTCATGAGCGTGGAACTCCAGCAATCAGAGATTGGCGAATTTCCATCTTCTTGGGAAATTGGTCGCCTTGATTCCGCATTTGACATTCAGCAAGGAAAACAGGTTTCAAAGAGAAATCGCGACGGCGAACATCAACGGCCTTTTCTCAGAACCAAAAACGTTTTCTGGAATTGTCTCGAACTGACCGATCTTGATCAGATGCATTTCAGCGAGGCAGAGCAATCACGTCTTGAACTTCATGCGAACGATTTGCTTGTCTGTGAAGGTGGCTCGATTGGGCGAACGGCTCTTTGGAACAATGATGTCGAAGGATGCTTATACCAAAACCACCTACATCGCCTTCGAGCAAAAGGCAACAACCGGATGTAAGCCATGACCGACACGAACTCAAAGATTCGATTCAAGCAGCGCGTTCGCGATTGGGCCGCCAAACTGGACGTTCAAATTGTGTGGCTCGGCGTTCGACCCATGCAGAACAAGTGGGCCTCCTGCTCCACGGAGGGCCATCTGAATTTCAACGCCGAATTGATGGAGATGGACGAAAAGGTCCGGGATTACGTGATTGTGCATGAACTGCTGCACTTCTTTGTGCCCAACCACGGCAAACTCTGGAAAAGCCTGATGCGCGTCCACTTGGGCGAGTATGAGGCCTCCGAAGCTACGTTGCAGAAGAGTGCTCATAACAAAGCGTTGTAGCAGGGGTGCTGACGATCTCTGCGGAGAGATTTGTCGTTCGATAATAACGTTGAATGAGAGAAGCTGTTGTACAACAAGCCTTGTGTCAATGCCACAACGGAATCAGGCGAAATGGTGGTTTGACTTGCAAATGGGTGTTAATGGGTGTATTATTGGTTTATGCTTCGAACAGACACACTTCACATTACCCCGGAGATCCTGAACCTGATCGCTCAGATCGACGAGTTCAAAGGTGCCTGGCGTGCTTTGGGCACGCTTGCCCCTGATCGTCTTTCAGCCTTACGTCGGGTGGCCACCATCGAGAGCATCGGATCATCAACCCGAATAGAGGGCTCCAAACTATCCGATCGGGAGGTGGAGCGCCTGCTTTCCAATCTGGCGATTCACTCTTTCGAAACGCGTGACGAGCAGGAAGTTGCCGGTTATGCAGAGGTGATGGATTTGGTGTTCGACACATGGCCGAGCATCCCGTTCAACGAAAACCACATCAAGCAGTTACATCAAATCTTGCTACGCCACAGTGAGAAGGATTCCCGGCACAGGGGACAGTATAAAACCAGCTCGAACAGCGTCGCCGCCTTTGATGAAAATGGCAAGCAACTCGGTATCGTGTTCGAGACAGCGACCCCCTTCGACACCGCTCGGCTCATGACTGAACTGGTGACCTAGGTGAAGGATGAACGTGAGCAGGCGCAGTTGCACCCGTTGCTGATCATCGCTATCTTTGTGGTGGTCTTTCTGGCAATTCATCCATTCCAGGATGGCAACGGTCGGCTCAGTCGTGTGCTGACCACCTTACTGTTACTTCAGGCAGGGTATACCTACGTACCATACAGTTCATTGGAAAGTGTCATCGAACACAACAAGGAAGCCTACTATCTGGCTCTGCGCCATACCCAGGGGACGATCCGTACCGATGCACCGAACTGGCAGCCGTGGTTGGTGTTTTTCCTGCGTTCACTATCCGATTGAACTTGCTATATTTTCGTGGACAGTGTGAGAAGTCATATCTTCAATCAAAAGGAGACATGAGACATGACACCGACAGGCAACGAGAGTCGCAGGAAGTACAGCAAAGAGTTCAAGGTTGATGCCGTTGAACTGATGAT
>CAISRC010000046.1 GCA_903887845.1 uncultured Chlorobiaceae bacterium | reverse complement strand
TCCGCGCCAACTTTAAATCCTTCTGCCTGGGCGGTACCGCTCAATCCCGCAAAAAGAGCTATTGCAAGGCTTAAAAGTTTTGCTGTTTTTTTCATTGTTTTCTATACTATTTTTGGTTTTGTGAAAGCTGTTGTTGAAAAAAATGACTGTAATATAATGAGTTAAAAACTTTATTCAACAAGCAAAAGAATTTAATTTTCTTTCTTGTTTAATTGTTAATTAATTAGGCTGTTAATCTTTTTCCCCTTTCTTTATACTGGTATTTTGTCGAATTTTCCGTTCAAGACGATATTATCAGATTATGACAAAATGAGGTCTGTCACATGAAGCAAGCCGATATTGTACTGCCTGGGTTGTATTCAGAATACGAATCGTTGCGCAGGTTTATTTCATCCTTTGCAGAGGGAAAGGGATACAGCGAGCTGTTTACTGAAGGGCTTCAATTGACTTTGAAAGAGGCTTTTGTCAATGCCATCAGGCATGGAAACAAGGAACAGGGCGATTTGACGGTATCCATTTGGCTGATTGCAGAAGAATGTGCCCTTTTAGCCTCCATCAGGGATTGCGGAAAAGGGTTCAATCCTGATGAACTGCCTGATCCAGTGATTACCGAAAATCTCTTCAAATTATCCGGAAGGGGGATCTATATTATCCGGAGTATCGCCGAAATAGTCGGTATTGAAAGTGATCCGGATGGATGTACCCTTACGTTGCGTTATATTCCCTATTAATTGAATTCAGCCGTTCAGCCTATGTCCGGCTTAACACTGTAAACAGGTAATCAACCTATCATGGACTTGTCACAAAGCGCAGCGTGGCGCGAACTTCAGGCTCACAAACTTGAGGTCGAGGCATTGCAGATGAGGAATATGTTTATTGGGGATAGCTCGCGGTTTGAGCGTTTCTCCTTGCAATGGGAAGGGCTGATGCTCGACTATTCAAAAAACAGGATTACCCCCCGAACCATGGAGTTACTGCTCGATCTGGCGCGCAACGCCGGGCTTGAAAAAAAGCGTGACAAGATGTTTGCCGGTGAGCCGATAAATTATACAGAACAGCGCGCGGTGCTGCATACGGCTCTTCGCAGACCTCCAGGGTATTTACTTGAGATTGACGGTCTTGATGTTTCATCGGAAATCGCCGACGTGCTTGCCCAAATGAAGAATTGTTGCGAAAGGGTTATTTCAGGAACATGGACAGGATATACGGGAAAGCGGATGACCGATGTGGTGAATATTGGTATCGGAGGCTCTGATCTTGGCCCCTGTATGGTGACCGAAGCGCTTCGTCCTTTTGCTCACGGCCAGCTTCAGGTTCATTTTGTCTCCAATATTGATGGCACTCATATCAGCGAAACCCTGAAAAAGCTCAATCCGGAAACCACACTCTTTATTATTGCGTCTAAAACTTTTACCACTCAGGAGACGCTTACTAACGCGATGACTGCCCGTGAGTGGTTTTTAACACATGCCAGAGATGAGAAGTCTATTGCAAAACATTTTGCGGCCGTTTCAACCAATCGTACAAAAGTTGTAGAGTTTGGTATTGATGAGGCCAACATGTTCAGGTTTTGGGACTGGGTTGGCGGACGTTACTCCCTCTGGTCTTCCATCGGTCTCTCCATAGCGCTCTTTCTTGGCTTTGACCATTTTCAGACGCTGCTCAATGGTGCGTATGCGATGGACGAGCATTTTCGTAAGGAGCCGCTTGAACGGAACATTCCTGTCCTGCTAGCGCTGCTTGGTATCTGGTACAATAATTTTTTTGCTTTTTCATCACACGCTGTTATTCCTTATGACCAGTATCTGCATCGTTTTCCAGCTTATCTTCAGCAGCTTGACATGGAGAGCAACGGCAAACGGGTCAATGGCGAGGGAAATACTGTGGATTATGCAACCGGTCCCGTGATATGGGGCGAACCTGGCACCAACTCCCAGCATGCATTTTTTCAGCTTCTGCATCAGGGGCCGGATGTCATTCCTGCGGACTTTATTGTTCCTCTCAAAACGCAGAACCCTGTCGGGGAGCATCATGACATTCTGCTCGCCAACTGCTTTGCCCAGACTGAAGCGCTTATGAAAGGCAAAAATGAGCAGGAAGTTCGCCAGGAACTTGAAGCCTCCGGTTGCAACGACTCAGAACTGAACCTGCTTATGCCACACAAGGTTTTTCCCGGAAATCGTCCGACAAATACCATTCTTCTGGATGAACTTAATCCCTTTACGCTCGGAAGTCTTATCGCCATGTATGAGCATAAAGTTTTTGTGCAGGGCATTATCTGGGAGATAAACTCATTTGACCAGTGGGGCGTCGAACTTGGCAAACAACTTGCCAAAGCTATTTTCCCTGAAATTCAGGGCACTGAAACAGTTTCAGGACATGACAGTTCAACCAACGCTCTTATCAATGCCTATAGAGCGTTTCGCTCCTGAGAAACTTGTTGTAAGAAGCCACGTCTACCTCCGTTATCACAAAAACAGAGGCCGGGTGGCTTTTTTCAGCGGAATTTCCGGTAGTCAATATCGAATTTTTTGATGCGGAGGCCCATGATTCTGTCGGAAAGGCCAAGTTGTACTGCGGCACGGGACATGTTGCCTTTGGTGCGTTTAAGCGCTTCCATGATCATCTCCTTTTCAATGGCGTCAAGTTTCTGCAGCAGCGAGCCGGTATAGGGGGTGCCGCTGGATTCGGCTGTCTGGAGCGTCGGGGGAAGGTGATAGCCGTGGATAACATTATCTTCGCTCAGAATAACAGCCCGTTCCATACAGTTCTGAAGTTCGCGGACATTGCCTGGCCAGTGATAGCGCATGAGCATGTCGATAGAGGTTGTCGAGATGCGCCGAATTCCTTTATGGTTTGCCGCATTGAATTTTTCCACAAAATAATCGGCAAGCAGAAGGATATCGGTTTTGCGTTCACGAAGCGGGGGGACGGTTATAGGGAAAATATTAAGCCGGTAATACAGGTCTTCCCTGAAAAGCCCGTTTTGTATCAACTCCTCAAGATTGCGGTTTGTTGCCGCAATGACACGCACATCAACCTTGATCGTTTTTGATCCTCCGACCCGTTCAAACTCTTTTTCCTGAATGATTCTGAGCAGTTTCGCCTGTACCGGCAGGCTGAGTTCACCGACTTCATCAAGAAAAATGGTGCCGTTATGGGCAAGCTCAAATCTGCCGTGACGGGTGGCCAGAGCTCCGGTGAAAGCGCCTTTTTCATGTCCGAAAAGCTCGCTTTCGACAATACTTTCCGGCAATGCCGCGCAGTTAAACTTGATGAACGGCTTATCGGCTCTGCGGCTTTTAAAATGGATAGCGCTTGCCACAAGCTCTTTGCCAACACCGCTTTCCCCCAGCACCAGCGTTGTTGCGTTGGTGTTTGCAATCTTGTCAATCATTTTATACAGGGCAATCATCGGTTTTGTATTGCCGATAATATTTGCCGGACGTTCGGCTGCGGAAATGGATTCATCATCATTCTCTTCTGCCTTGAGCTTTTGTTGTGAAGAAGGCTTTCCGGTGCTTGTTGTTTCATGAGGTGTTTTTGTGTTCTCCTCATGGGCAAGCTGCTTCAGACGCACAGCCTGAGAAATCATGGAGGCGATAATAGAGAGCTGGTCGACATGGTACTGTAACATGTCGATGCTTTCTTCTCCTGTTTTTGTTTTTTTTGTTCTTGTTCGATCGTCTATCGCGGTAGGTTCAAACTGGCGGTCAGCGCTCAATGTTCCGATGATCTCCGTACCAGCCTTGATAGGAATGCAGATAAAACAAAGGTTTTCTTTTTTTGCCTTGCTCCGTGACCGCGTTCGGTCGAGAAAAAGCGGTTCATCGATAATGGATGGTACAATCACCGCTTTACCGGTTTTAACCACATGACCGATAACTCCCTCACCGATCTGATAACGACCTCTCTCTTTTTCTTTTTCGGTCAGTCCAAATGATTCGTTGATAACGATTTCTCCGGTATCACGGTTAAGAATCGTGATCATTCCCCTGAGCATGTTCATATTTTCAGACATGATGAAAAGGACAAGCCTTAACACCTTGTTGATATCATCTTCATTGGTGATTGTTCGGCTGACTTCAGCAAGCAGGCTGATACTGTTGTGTTCCTGATTCTGTGTTATGAGCATTATGCTTACTATATAAGTTTCTCAGTCATTAACAAAGAGTGTGCTGTAAATGCTGTCGAGCTCTTCCGGCTGCAGCGCCCGTTTCTTTTCAGCGGCAGTTGTGCGGACAATAGTCAGCAGATGATTTGCCTGATTTCTTGTTATCATCATTCCTCTGTCTGAATAAAAATGCTGTAACGATGCGCTTCCTGAGTGTTTTCCTATCACCAGTTCATGCTTCTCACGTCCGACCTGATCAGGAAGAAACGGCTGATAAGAGAGCGGGTTTTTCAGCAGCGCCGCACAGTGAATACCCGATTCATGCTGAAATGCTGATTTGCCCACAACTGGTTTCTGAGCTTCAATGACTCTACCTGCTGCTTTGCTTACTGTATTGCAGAGGTGCGATAGCTGCCTGGTATCAATGCTGCTCTTGTATTTCCCGGATAGCGTCAAAGCTATGGCAAGCTCTTCAAGTGCAGCATTTCCGGCGCGCTCACCAAGTCCTGTTACCGAAACACTGACCGCTTGACATCCAGCCTCCAGAGCTGTAAAGGCGTTGGCTGTTGCCATGCCGAGATCATTATGGGCATGAAATTCAAGAGCAACAGCCGTTGCTGATTTCAGCCGGTCCACAAGGCTCATCACCGATAGAGGAGTTGCAATCCCCACGGTATCGGCAATTCGTATTCTGTCAGCGCCGCATTCCGTGGCATCAAGCACAAAACTTTTCAGCAGCTCTGGCTCTGCACGTGTTGCATCCTGCGCTCCGACGCTGACAATGTTGAAATATTTTTTCGCTTTTGGAACCAGTTCCTGCAACTGTTGCTGTACCCAGGAATAATCTCTTTGCATAAGCTGCAGGTACAAGTCGGAAACAGGAAAGCTGATATGTACCGCTTCGGTGCCGCAGATACATGCATCCTCAATGTCCTGCCATTTTGCCCGGGCCCAACTGGTCAGGCGTACCGGCAGATTCATGGCGTTTATTTTTCTGATAACGCTCTGTTCATCTTGACTGATTGCCGGGTAACCGATTTCAAGTTCGTTGACGCCTGCATTGGCAAGCAGAGAAGCAATTTCAATTTTTTCCGCAGCGCTGAATACAACACCGGGCGCCTGTTCCCCGTCTCTCAGGGTGGTGTCGATGATCCACGGCTTGATCACCGAAGGAAAAGATGTCGTGCTCTCTATTCGCATTGTCTGACGTTTTCTTCAGTGAACAAAATATTGTCGGAGCTGTTGCTTGACGACGGTCTTTAATTTAAGGGCCTTGCAATTAATGCCTTAAATAATAAGGATATCGTAAGAAAATATAATAAAATTTCAGACATTTTTGTGTTATCATTTTTTGTCCATTTTTATGGAGCGGGGGAGCTGTTTAGCACTTCTGCTGCTAATATCAATTTTGCCTCAAGTGTTCCTTCGATATGGTGTTGCTGTTCCGCTTTCGGTATTCCTGCTATACAACTGATAAACGTTTTCATCGGGGAAAAAAGTAACATTTGTTTTACAGCTATTGGTTATAGATGCGGGAGGTTACATATTGCCTCCCTAATGTTTGGCAAATTCTCATGTTGACGCGGAATTTTACTGTTGCCAATGTTTTTCAATTGCTCTGTAACCTCACGGGAATCCTTATATTAGTGCGTCACACGGAAGTTCGTGATACTCTGGTTAACTCAGAGCTGGAGAAGTCAGGTAACTATGCCGAATAATTCAATTCAGGATGGAGGATTCAGTGCAGTTGAAGCTGGCAGGTTCCAAATGAACCGCCTGTTTAATCTTTTAAATAAAGACAACATACATTGTGAGTGATTCGAACAGCGTTGTTAAAAATGCAGCTTTCAGAGTGACGGAAAATCCCGTGGTGATTCAGGGATTTATGCATGGGTTACGGCATCCTTGTCTGATCGTGCGGTTGACGGTTACGGTGCAGAATCAGAATCAATGGCTGACAGAGGTTAATAACGTGCTTGCGGATGCCATTCAAAGAAATTTTGCTTTTTATGAAAAGCTCCGCATAAGGCCTGATGATAATAAACGGAGAGATGCCGTTCATTTACTTTTTTTCTGGATAAGCAAGCTTCAGGAGGTTGTCAAAGTACCTGTTTTTGAGTCAGCAAAAGTTATTGGTGTTGACTCAAAAACCAACTCGTTGCTGATTGCAGTGCCAACAATTTCCTCTTTTCACATAAGTACAGGCAAACTGTTTTTTTGGCTGCTGAAGGTTTTTAATGGCGTTTACGCAGGCGATGATGTGCACCTTTTCCTTAAGGAATTGCCACTTGTGATCATGCAACAGGAACAAATGGTGCCTCGTGCCTCCAATATGCTCAGGTTTGTAAGAACTGCGTTCATACTTGGGATTCCTTATTCGGTAATTGCAGATCAGATCTATCAGTTTGGTTATAGTTCCAGGGCCAGATTTCTCGATAGTTCCTTTACCGATCAAACATCCCGTTTAGGAGCATGGTTTGCCCGCAACAAGACACTTGCTGCGGCAGTGTTGAGGATTTCCGGTATTCCTGTACCAGATCATAAGATAGTGCCAGATGTCAAGAGCGCTGAACAAGCCGCCTGTGAGCTTGGGTTTCCTGTCGTTGTCAAACCGGCAGATCTGGATGGTGGAGTGGGTGTTGCTGCAGGTTTAACAACACTTGAAGAACTCCGAGAGGCCTTTGCTGCAGCTCAAAAAAAATCGAAGACAATTCTGGTCGAGAAGCACCATGATGGTCGTGATTACCGCCTGACGGTTTTTCAGAATGAGCTTATCTGGGCTGTCGAGCGGATACCGGGTGGTGTAACCGGTGATGGAAAACATTCGGTAAAGCTTCTGGTTGAGCAGCTTAACAAAGATCCCCGGCGTGGTGAAGGGACTCATTCACCACTGAAACGTTTGGTGCTGGATAATGAAGCCAGCTCACTGTTGTCAAAAGTTGGTATGTCTCCAGAGAGTGTTCCCGAGAGCGGAGAGTTTGTCTCTCTTCGTCGAACCGCAAATGTTGCTAATGGCGGTATGCCGGTTGCTGTGTTTGAGAAAGTTCATCCTGATAACCGCCTGCTGGCGATCCGCGCTGCAACTGTCCTGCACCTGGATTTGGCAGGAATAGATCTGTTAATACCGGATATCAGCAGATCATGGCGCGAGAGTGGCGCGGTGATATGTGAAGTCAATGCTCAGCCGGATCTCGGAGAAACAACGACGACCAGGCTGTACCCGCAGATTCTTCATAAACTGGTCGAGGGACATGGTCGAATTCCGATCGCTGTTGTCATTGGAGCCTCTCCAGAACTTGATCTGGCGGCAGCAGTTGCTGCCAAATTAAGTGACGCCGGTTTCACAACGGGAAGGGGAGACCATCAAGGCGCCTCTATAGGTATGGTCACGATTACAGCCGGGGATACCGATCCCTATACGGCCGGACGTATACTGCTGGGAGAAAAAGGGGTTGACGCGTTGGTTTTATGTATTAATGATATGAGTGTTTTGCGTACAGGTCTGCCGTTTGATCGATTTGATCTCCTTGTTTTCGCAGGTTCACATTTTTCTAAGAGAGTCCCACAGCGCAGTCAGACTGAAGCGGTTCAACTGCGTACCTTTTTCAATGTTTTTTCTCCCGGTTGTGACGGTAAAGTAATTGTCGCTGGAGAGGCGGGTATGGCCGTTCCTGAACCATTTAAGTTATTACCAGAGGCATTGTTGACGAGACCCGTTGCACAACATCAGATCGTCGTCGCAATTTCGGATGCATTGATTGAGGCAGAAGGGAGACACCGTATTTGATTAACCTTTATTTACCTGGGCATCATCAGCGTTACCCGTTAATTGTTTTCCTGTTATAGATTTAGTTTTCATTTATGGAAGGCACTCCTGCAATCCCATCATCTCTCTTGTTTCCTTTACTGTTGCAATCGGGCGCTGCATCTCTTCTGCAATGCGGGCGATTCTTCTGACAAGATTTTCATTGGTAGCATGTACTTCTCTGCCATAATCGAAATAGAGAGCATCTTCTATTCCCACACGTACATGGCCTCCAGCCACAATAGCTGCAGTGTTTATTGGAAGCTGAAACTGCCCAAGGCCAGCCCCTGCCCAGACAGAATTTTCAGGAAGGGATTGTACCATCAAAGAGAGATTTGCAATGGTTGCCGGCGCTGTATTGATATTACCAAAAAGAAGATTGAAATATTTTCTTCCTGATATAATATTATTGCGCTCAAGATATTTTGCAAGATTGATCATTCCCGCATCAAATACCTCTATTTCGGGTTTGATATTTTGCTCTTTCATGGCCATCGCAAGGCGTTCAATGATTTCGATTGAATTGACGCTCGGACCCGTATAAAAATTCAGAGAACCAAGCGTGAGACTTGCCATGTCCGGTTTGGCGTGACCGGTTAAATAAAGTACTTCAGCCCGTTGCTCAAAACCCTGCCCGTTTCTTCCGGATGTAGTGACACAACAAACCATTCCCGGTCTCTCTTTTCTTATGGCAGAAATAATTTTTTCATACTGTTTTGCATCTGAAGTCGGGACTCCGTTCTCGTCTCTCGCATGAAGATGAACCACCCTTGCTCCGGCATCAAAGACCCGGAGAGCATCTTCAATGATTTGATCCGCATGGAGCGGTACATGAGGGTTGCTGAATTTGGTTGGAATCATCCCTGTCAGGCAGGCATTGATAATGAGTGGATGGTAGGGAGACAGTGGATGAGGATCATTCAGCTCTATATATGCTTTTCTATATCTTTCACGAGCTGGTCTTGAGAGCATAAAGGCATCAAGATCCATATCAAGAGTGATCCAGTGATCGACAGCAGAGAGGCTGAAATCACATATTTTTTTTAGCGTTCCGATTTCCTTGTAGCCGTAATGCTTCTTGTACCAGAGAATAGTTTCAGGCCTGTCAGCATTCGTTATAACCCGTTTGATTCCTGCGCCGAACATGGCTTCAAGTCTCGCATCCTGGAGTGCTCTTCCGATCCCGAGACCTGAAAACTCCGGTCGGATACCAAGAAGTGTCGTTTTCCCTTCCGTTTTTGTCAAGAGCTTGTACCCGGCTGCTCCGGCAACATGACCGGCGACGCGTGCTACAAAAAAGCATGAAAGATCAAGACTCTCCATTTCTGCTGAAGGAACGTGATGCATGTTCCAGGGTTCCATGACGCTCAGAATTGCTGTATAATCATCAGAAGAAGCCTTCTCAATTGTAAAATTCATTGCAACGAAGTCTGGGTTATAAATAGAATAACGATGGACAGATTACTGCACTCAAGATAACCATTACAGGGCAGATTTGATTCTCAACAATATTAATTATTGAATGATTCAGAATATTTTTTGCCTTTAACGCAAAGTATTAACAAATAAATTCACGATCAGCCACACTCTAATGCCGGGGGATCTTCAATACGGCGGCGAAGTTGCATGAATCGTCATGAGACTGTTGAAAGCCAATTAAAAGATTGTTAATTAGTTCCATTTTTTTTGATTAAATTTGTTAACATTTTTCCTGTTTTGCGCAAGGTCGATTTGATTGTTTCAATTGCAATTAATATTGTTCATTGTGATTTTGGCGTATTTGCTCTTATTTTTTCTCTAATAATAGATTCGATTACGTCGATGTTTTTTTAAACTTCCTGATAATCCTGAACCATATGAGGTTAGATCGTTTAAAAGTAAGTAGAAGTTTCAGCAGACTGGCATTGGTTACTTTGTTGACGCTTTCCTGGAACGGAGCTGAAGCGTCAGTCCCGGCGACGCCCTTCGTCAAAGATAAAACAGTACTCAGTCCGCCATCTTCTTCAGATGCCTCGAACAGGGTCGTTGTCAGAGGCTTTCTCCTGACAGGCAACACCCTGATAACAGCCGAAAAGCTTCAGCCCGTTCTTGCTGGCTATATCAATCATTCTTGTGACCTTAACATGCTGCGCGAAGCTGCCGACAGGGTGACGATCGAATATCACCGTCAGGGATACTCGTTGGCCAAAGCCTATATTCTGCAGCAGAATATTGTCGACGGCATGGTTCGGTTGACTATTGTCGAGGGTAAGATCGGCAAGATTATTGTCGAGGGTAATACAAACTACTCGACGGATTTCATTTCCCGATATCTCACCTCAGGGAAAGACCAGAGCGCATTAACGACAGATCTCCTTCAACACGGCCTTCTTCTCCTTAATTCAAGCTTTACCGATCTGAAAGTATCTGCTAACTTTGTTCCCGGCCAGGAGCCAGGAATGACCGATGTGCATGTCAAGGTAGACGATGCTTTTCCGCTTCACGCCACACTCTCCACCAACAACCTTGGCTCTGAGTTTGTCAGCCGCTACCGTTTTGGCGGGCAACTTGAATTGACCAATCCACTGATTTCCGGATCGCTCTTGACGGTTGGTGGTTTTGTCGGCGACCAAATCAAAAGCATGCATATCATCAACGGGGGGTATTCGCTTCCGTTGAACTCAATCGGCACCATGATCGGTATCAATGTTTTTGATGGTAATTTTGAAGTGGGTAAGGATTTTGCAGAGCTTGGCATTCATAACGATGAGATAAGCGGCGACGTTTTTATCAAACATCCCTTCGTTCTGAACCGCAAATCCACTTTTATCGGCAAGGCAGGCTTCAGGGCATCCAATGCACGGTACTATAACGCGTTTCAGGAGTACAATAATGAACCGCACAAAAAAGACAATATTCGTGCGTTGTATGTTGAGGCGGAGGGTAACATGGTTGCTCTTGGCGGAAAAAGTCTGGTTAGTGCCACGTTTACACAAGGTATGGGGGGCTTGTTTGATGGAACGAGATCCGGTGATGTTCTGACCAGCCGGGAGAATGCAAGCAATGAGTTCACCCGGGTCAACCTTGATGTTGCCCGTCTGCAACCCTTGAGTGATATGTTCTCTACCCTTGTCAGACTATCAGGTCAGTGGTCTTCCACAAATCTGCTTGCCGGAGAAGAGTGGCTTGTTGGCGGCATTAACTCCGTGCATGGTTATGCTTCCGGTGAGGCATCGGGTGAGCAGGGCTACAGCGCAAGTCTGGCCCTGCGCGCTAATCCCCTTGTCAAAAAGGAGGTGCTGCAATTGTCTGTGTTTATGGACTATGGCTGCGCCAATAAAAAAAATCCATTGATCGGTTCAAAGGCAACAACAGAGCTGACCGGTGTGGGAGCGGGTGTTTCCTCCCATCTTAACACGGTTGCTCCTACGGATCTCCGTATTGATATCGGCTGGCCGCTTAAGCCGTCAACCAATTTTCTCAAGGAAACACCAGTGCTCTACTTTGACGCGTCAATTCGGTTTTAGATTTCTCTCTTGCTGAACTGCAAGTCGCAACCATATTTTTTTAGAAATCCCACTGGGTATTTTGATTATGAAACACTCGTTCCACTCCGCCCGTTTGAAGCGCTTCATGAGAAAGCCGTTGATCAGTCTTTGTACAGCCGGTACGATCCTTTTCTTTTATCCCTTGCACTCTTTTTCTGCTCCAACAGACGGTCTTGTGGTAAAAGGGTCAGCCACTATTTCGCGGAGCGGTCTGTCGACGATCATTGATCAGGGAAGTCCCCGAGCGGTTATAGACTGGCGAGGGTTTGATATCAGCGCCAACGAACGGGTACAATTTAACCAGGTGAGCTCAAGCGCGATAGCCCTGAACCGTATTACCGGAGGCAATCCGACCACTATTCTCGGTCAACTGGCGGCGAATGGACGAGTTTTTATTTCCAATCCCAATGGTGTGGTGTTTGGGGCTGGTTCACAGGTAGACGTTGCAGGCCTTCTTGCTACAACGCTTTCGGTCAATGCCGATGATTTTATGGCAGGAAAGAATGCCTTTACCCAGGCTTCCGGCTTTTCCCCGTCTTTTGTCGTCAATCAGGGTGAAATCAGAATAGCCGACAACGGTTTCTGCTTTCTTGTCGCGTCGGGAGTTCAGAATAACGGGACGATTATTGGTCAGCTCGGCAAAGTTGTTATGGCTTCAGGCGACGCGCTGACCATCGATTTTAATGGAGATGGTCTTATTACCTATACGGTCTCCGGCAAGGTACTTGAGAATATTATCGGTCCGGACGGAAAGCCGTTTGACGCCACAGTCAGCAACACCGGCACCATTAAGGCGCCCGGCGGAAATGTTGTGCTTGTTGGTAACGGAGCCAAAGATGTTTTCTCCTCTGTGGTCAACAACAGCGGCCTTATTGAAGCTACTTCACTGAACGTCAAAAACGGCAGCGTGACCCTCAATGCCGGCGAGGGCGACGCTGTGGTTACCGGTTCGATTAACGTATCTGGCAGTGGCGCAGGCCAGGTTGGTGGCAAGGTTGAAGTTTTAGGGAATCGAGTAGGCCTATTTGGGAACGCAGCCATTGATGCATCGGGTACCGCGGGCGGTGGTACCCTACTTGTTGGTGGTGATCTGCATGGACAAGGGGGTGTACCCACCGCGAGTCAGACGGTAGTAAGCACAGGCGCGACCATTAAGGCCAACGCCACTGATGCTGGTGACGGAGGCAAGGTGGTGGTCTGGGCTGACAACAGCACCAGTTTCAACGGCAGCATTGATGCGCGTGGTGGCGCTGCTGGTGGGAATGGTGGTTTTGTGGAGACTTCGGGCAAGCAGACACTTGCCTTTAACGGCAACGTTGATACGCGAGCACCTCAGGGCTTGACGGGCACGCTGTTGCTTGATCCGACGGACATCACGATCAGTACGGCTGGAAATACAGTAACGATGGGTCAGTATGTAGGAGGTACGTTCACCGATCCAATAAATTCACCCTCAAACCTCAACACGTCGACACTCCAGAATCAACTTTTTTTTTCAAACGTCATTGTCGATACGATTTCAGGGCTTAGTGGTCCCAGCGGGTCGATTGAAGTTATGACACCTATTTTGAACTGGTCGAGTTCGAATAGTCTCACACTGAAGGCCAATAGTAATCTTACCATCGACTCTGCTGCCACAATTACGAACTCTGGCGCGGGCGGTGTTAATTTTTATGCCAATGGAGCCATAGCCTTGAACGCTGCTGTTGCGCTTAGCGGCGGCACATTCACTGTGGCGGGATATTCGGGAAGTGGGACAGCATCTTCCTTTGCGGCAAACGGTAGCGGAAGCATCAATACTAATGGCGGTGCGGTCAACATTGCCTCCAGCGGCAGCATTAGTAGTAGCTCAACCATTGCGGCTGGTGCATTAACGCTTTCAGGATCCTCTCTTGGAAGCAGTGGTAATGCAATCACGACTACTGTTTCGAGTATTGATGCTACAGCGACCTCCGGCGGAATTTATCTTACAGAATCTGATGGACTGACGTCGATTAAAGCGAAAAGCTCCGGTGATGTAAGCATTATATATAACACCAGTGCAAGCTCACTCACCTTTACGAGTGATGTGCTCAATGCTGCGGGTGCAGCCTCAATCAACTTCGAGCACTCCAACGGTGGCATAGCTGTTGGTCTTGTAGATGCAGGCTCGGCTGCGGTGAGCCTGACTGCTACCGGTGGTAGTATTACCGATGCGGTAACACATACTGGTGCTGATATCGTTGGCGGCATCATAACCCTTGCAACCACAGGCTCTGGTACAATCGGAACGGCAGGTACGGCACTGCAACTTAACGCCACAACGCTCCTCAATGCTACGACGGCTGGTGGAAACCTCTATGTCAACGATACCCAGGATGGTGTTGCTGTTGGTGCTATTAATGTGACGGATGCCGGGACTGTAAACTTGACGGCAACAGGTTATGCTACAACTGGCGAAGCGACAGGCGCTGTGGTCACTTCAGGCAGTGCGGATATAACCGCTGGAGCTGGCAACCGTATCACGGCCGGAGCCGTGACCTTGAATACAGCCGGGAAAAAAGGTGGTGCTATTGGTACTTCCGGGTCTCCAATTTTGACGACCGTTGAAGGGTTGACGGCATCGACCAATCATGGCGGTATCTACATCAACGAAAGTGATGGTTTGATCATCAATTCTGTGATTGCGCGAGAATCCATAGACTTTGGGACTCTCGCCGGCATTGCGCCAGCAGCCAATGCCAGCACCGGCAAGGTTGAACTTGTTGGCAATGTAACCAAAACAGGGACGTTTGATGTTGCTATCACTGCTGCCGGAAATATTGTGCTTGGTGTTGTGACCGCTCCTGATGTGGCAACGATCACGACGACAAGCGGGACGATGTATGACTTTAATGATGAGCTGATACTCGACTCATCAGGGAATTATATATCAACACGGTCGGTCAACAATATCACAGCTCAAACCGTTGATCTGCAGACGACCGATGATATTGGGCAGTCAGCCAATGCGATTGAGGCGCTGGTTGAAACAACCAAAGCGACAGCAACCAGTGGAAATGTTTATTTCTCGCTTGGGAATATGGGATATCTTCAGTCCATCACTGCTGGATCAGGCAAGGATGTTTCTCTCACAGAGAGCAGCGGTTCGCTCAGCCTTGGCACTATTACGGCAAGCTCAGGTACATTAGCGAATGTCACAATCGATAACAGCAGTAACAGCAGTGGTGCGTTGACGGATGCCAACGGCGCAGTTATGAACATTACAGCAAGCCATCTGGTAATGCTCGGAAAAGAAGGCATTGGTTCGTCAGGTGACTTTATCGACACTGCAGTAGGTACGCTTGATGTGACGACGTTGAACAACGCATCCGGCATTTACATTAACAACTCCAGTGCACTGACTTCGATAGATGTAACCACCAAGAACGGAACTGTGACTATCAGCAACACTGCTGCTGGAGCATTAAGTTTCTCTACAGGTCTGCTCACGGCTTCAGGAATCACCACACTAACATTTGAAAATACCGGCGGCAGCTTGCAGTTGGGAACGATTGATATTGGTGTTTCTGGCACGGTAATACTAACAGCTTCTGGTGCTATAACAGATGATGGCATCAACTCGACGTATCTGACGGCAGGCACAGCTACGCTTGTCGCTGGTACGAATATTGGTGCATCCACAACCAATTATGAACTTGATACAGCAGTTGAGGCGCTGAATGCTACGGCAAGCGCTGGTGGTGTTTATGCCTCGAACAACAAAGCTCTTACGCTGACGGCTTCGGCTGCTGGCTCGAGTCAGGATATTGCGGTTAGTGTTACTACTGGCAATTTGACACTGATGAGCGTTTTGGCAACGGGCGAAGTGTCGCTTAGCGCAACTGGTGCAATCACTGACGGGAATGACACTGCTTATAAAATTAATAACATCACCGCATCATCGATGAGTCTGTCGGGGACATCGATCGGTACGTCAGGCAATGCCATCGAAACCGCCGTTTCGACCATGAACAGCCTTTCTTCCACGAACGGCGGAATGTATATCGACAATACCATTGCAGCTCTTACTCTCACTTCGGCAACAGCGCTTGGTTCTAGTGCAGATATCGAGATAACTAACTCTGGAAATATTGCGCTTGGCACTGTTACTGCTGCTGGTGATGCTGTTACGATTACAGCAACGGGTGCCATCACCGATGGAAATGCAGGTACTAATAATATTACAGCATTATCACTGACACTAACCGGAGAGTCGATCGGTACGTCAGACAATGCCATCGAAACCGCCGTTTCGACCATGACCAGCCTCTCTTCCACGAACGGCGGAATCTATATCGACAATACCATTGCAGACCTTACTCTTACTTCGGCTAAAGCGCTTGGTTCTGGTGCAGATATCGCGATAACTAACTCTGGAAATATTGCGCTTGGTGCCGTTACTGCTGCTGGTGATGCTGTTACGATTTCGGCAACGGGTGGTGCCATCACGGATGGGAATGGTAGCACAACAAATGTTACGGCAAAATCGCTTACGATCACAGGTTCTGGCGGAATTGCATCAACAATAGGTCTTTCGGTTGATGAAATTATTGCAGATGGTGGTGCTGGTAACGATGTTTCGTTGACCAATGCAAATCCTCTTAACATTACTGAAGCAGCGCTGGAGAAGGCTGGTTCAGGAACGCTGACCTTCAACGCTCCCTCGATTACGGTGTTGGATATCGGAGATAATGTTGGAGCGATTGCTGCTGGACGTTCGCTTGTTCTTAGAACCACAGCAGGCAACATTGTTTTTCTTGATCAGAACGACAAAATCGTTACATCAGGTGTTGGCACGATTACGGTGGATGCCGGCACAGCAACTTCAGGAAGTGGTGCGGTGGCGATTATTGGTAATCTTGAGACTGCCGGTGGTAATATCAATGTTTCCGCTGATCGAAATATCACTATTGGACTTCTCAATGCAGGAGGTACTTCCGGTGGTGATGTGACAGTCATTGCCAAGCATGGCATTATTCTTGATGGCAATGACTCTGCTGATAACATTATAGCAGCTACCGCAACATTATCCGGTATCACCCCTGACAAGAGTGTTGCTGACCTCTGGCAGACACTTGCGATTAGTGACTATGGCTCGGCACGTGCTTTAGTATCCGCCGATCAAACAACAACAGCAGCATGGCAGTTAGAAGCAACTTCTTCTGCTGCGGCTAAGGTTACTGCGACTAATGCGGTGAGTTCCGCAACGAGTAATCTTTCGAACAAAAAGTCAACACAAAAGAGTGCAGATGATAAGGAATTTGCACTCAATGCGACTTCTCTTACTTTGGGAGCAGTCTCACTCGGTCTTGGTATCGGTGTCGATATTGCTGATACAGTTGCTGGAGTAGCACAAGCGATTCCATTTACCGGTGATGGAGGATCAGCAACAGTGGCTGTTATACTTAAAATTGCAAAAAATGTTGTTGACGTAACAAAATATGGTGTTGATGTTGCCCTTGGTATTGCATCTGACAAAGCATCAGATGCCGCAGATGACGTATCAACGGCTGATGCAAATTTGTATGCTGCTCAACGCGATTTGATTGTGGCAACCTCTTCGGCCAGTGCCGATGCGGATGCACTTTCCAGTGCGCAAGCGGCTACTGCCAAGGCGGTTATTGCCAGCAGTGCTGCAGCGCAGGTGCAGGCACAGGCAATTGCTGCTGATAAATACATCGACGATGTTTATTCAGCCAACGTGATTGGAACTCCAACTCAGGCACTTGGTATTCATGTGCCTGGTCGTGTTAATATCACTGCTGGCAAAAGCAACGTGTATCTTTCAGCGACTGGCGATGTGACGCTGGGGAATGTTGCCGCGAATGGTACGCCAAGGGTTGGCACCCAACTGCCTACAGTCACTGGTGATTCAGTTGTGCTCGTGAGCGGTACTGGAAAGATTACCGTTGAAGGCACTGTCAGTGCAGGAACGATGGTCAGACTCGACACCAGTACTGCTATTGAAGGCGGAGGAGGCCTTGTTTCTGCGCCAAATTTTGTCGCCACGGCAACGAATGGCATTGGTGGAGCCACAACACTCAAGACCAGTGTCGATAAATTCGCAGCAAGTGCCGGGGATGGTGGCGTATCAATCAGCAACGACAAAGCTCTGGATATTACCACAGTTAATGGCGTTACAGGTGTAACCGCGACCGGTGGGACATCGGCCATTTCGACGACGGCGGGTTTGTTGACTGTTTCAGAGCTCATTTCTACAGGTGCCGGCAATATCTCTTTGACAGGCTATGGCGGCGTGACTCATACAGTGCTTGGAGACCTGACGAGCAGCGGTGGCAACATAAGCGTGACAGCCACGGCCGATGATATTACCATGGTTGACGGTACAATATATACCACTACCGGCAGTGGTACTGTGGCATTGACAGCAGCTACGAATGTGAAGTTGACTGAAATTACCACTGGTAGCGGAAACGTAAGCATTTCCGCTACGACAGGATCGATTACTGACGAAACTGCAGCAGAGACTCCCAATATTACCACTTCAGGGACTGCGACGCTCCTTGCTGCTACTGGCATCGGCGGTACCGGTTTGGCTGATATTGATACGACTATTGGCACGCTTGTCGCAACGAACACGACCACTGGAGATATCTTTATACAGGAGACCAGTGGTTTGATTATTGGGGGCGGCGGAGTACGCACCACAGGCGGCAATGGTAATATCAATATTGACGTTGATGCTGGCGACCTGATTGTAAACAGCGTGGTGACAGCGCATGGTTCAGGTGACATCACGTTGAATGCTGACGCAGGCACGATAGACATCAATGCGATTACCAGTTCGACAAGTGGAGACATTGTGTTGACGGGTGATATCATCACGCAGGATGCAAATATTACGACAGGCAGTACAGGCACCGTGACGGTGACAGCGGATAATGGTGCCATGAATGTGAACAGTGCGATTAGTGCAACCGGATCAGGTTCGGTAACGTTGAGCGCATCTGGATTGTTGACCGCGAACAGTGCGATATCATCCGGCACGGGTAATCTGAGCCTGACGGGCGGAACGGGTGTAACGCATACCGATGCTGGCGATTTGACTACCACCGGCGGCGGCACAATCAGTGTGACGGCGACAGCGAACGATATCACGATGGCAAACGGCACGGTTTATTCCACCGGTACTGGTCAGGTTGATCTTCTTGCTGCAACGAATGTAAAACTTGGGCAAGTTACCACCACAAGCAGCGCGGTGAATGTGACAGCAACGGCAGGAGCAATCACAGACATCACATCACCTTCCGAAGCTCCGAATATTACAACAAGCGGTACGGCAACTTTTGTCGCAGCAACCGGTATTGGTGCATCTGGTGCGGCTGATATTGACACGGCCATTGGTACTCTGGTCGCAACGAATAACACAAGCGGAAACATTTTTATACAGGAAACTGATGGCTTGATCATTGGCGGCACAGGCGTTCGTACCCTTGCAGGCAATGGACACATCAACATTGACGTTGATGCCAATGATTTGACTGTAGATAGTAATGGAGCTGATAACGCAACGCCAGCCACAAACAGTGTCGTGTCTGCGAATGGTTCAGGCAACATTCTTCTCAATGCAGCAGGGAGTATTACCGCCAATGCCGATGTGACGAGCAGCAGCGGCAATATCACCGTTCTTGCTGGTCAGAATGTGACGTTTGGTTCGGAGTCAGCAAGTCCGGTAACCGGAGCGGCGATCACGACCGGTACGGCAGGTACGATAGATGTTGAGGCAACGTCGGGTTCGATATTGCTGAGTACAACCAGCAACCAGACAACAGGCAGCGGCGGTGTACGTTTGAAAGCGGGGACGGACGTAACATTAGGTGGTACAGTGACGACGACAGGTAATGTGAGCGTGATAGCAGGTCGCAATATCATTGATGGCGACAGTAATGCTGGCAATGACATCACGGCGGCAGCTCTTCGTCTGTCGGCAGGTACGGGTATTGGCAGCGGCACCAACGCGATTGAGACGACAGTGGGCACGGTAAGTGCGCGAGCCACCAACGGCGGAATGTACCTGCTTGAGAGCGACGGAATCACGGTCGATGACGTTGCGGTAACGGTACAGCGAGTTGGCGCTGATGCGGGTGTGACACCAACCATTGATGCAACGCAGAGCGACCTTATCACCACATCGGGCAACGGCAACATTGTACTGCAAACCACCAACGGCAGCATTACGCTGAACGATAGCACACTTGGATCCGGTGGGACGGCAGACCTCGCGATCAGTGCGAACGGGAGCGGCAATATTTTGGTGCAGGCGATCCACAGCGGTACGAGCATCACGGCAAACGCGAATGCGGATGTGGAGAGCGGCAGTGGTCACATTACTCTGCTTGCCGCGAAGGACGTGACCTTCGGCTCAGATGTCTCAGGTTCAGAAACCGG
>CAISRC010000045.1 GCA_903887845.1 uncultured Chlorobiaceae bacterium | reverse complement strand
TCTCTATACAAGATGATATCATAAGGACTCCCTACGGATATTGAGAACCCGTAATCCGACAGGCTGATAAAGTCCGGTCGAGTACTGAGAAAAAATGAGGGTTTTTCCCTTCCTCCGATATGAATGCTCACTTCTGCACGCGCATCGGTTGCGGGATTACCGAGTAACATTCCTGCAATTCCAGCAGCCAGCCAAATTCTTCTTTTCATGTGTATTCTCCTGTAGTTAAAAGTTGTTCAGTAATTAGGGACGCCGTCATTATAAAAATACCATTTTAGGCCTGATGCTTATATCCCACCAATGAAGGCTTGGTGAGCGCATCAGTCTTTTTTCCAGATTCTTTTTTTCCTTACCATAGAGCTTGATACCCTTCTCGTATACCGTCTCCACCAGTATTGACCTTGCGGCTATCCCTCGCCAAGTAAATTTACAGGCGCGTTTTATGACGGTTGCTACACTCTCAAGGAGATAACCATTCCATGATTTTTCTAAACCTGCCCAGTAGCGTTCAATGTTGTTATACTTGCTGTGATAGGGCGGATAGTAGATTAATCGAATGCCAAGTCCGGTCATATCGGCAAAAGCGGTCATCCGGTATAGGAATTGACTTCTCCTCCCACTGCACTCTGGGCCATTATCCATGTTGAGTACTAACTCTTTGATATGAGAAAGTGCTTGTTTTCGCTCATTCCACCACAACTCAAGTCCATCAACCATAAAGTCACTGGTCTTGTTGCTTGTGCCAAAAAACAAGAACGATTTACCGCTGACTGGTTCAAGTATACCGCCAGGAACAAGTTTTTCCTTGGGTCGCATATCATGATCCCAGGCTGCTACGGCTTTGATTCCACGAGACTTACCGCCTCGTGAATAGAGGCCCACATGCACAGTTGCTTTGGTGTCAATGCTGAGTCTTAACGTTTCAGGGTCAGCATCTGCCTGCGCATTCATTTGCCAGACATTGTTGAAGATGGCATCTGTTTCTGCTGTTTTTTTTCAACCTTAGTTTTCTGAACCGTTCGTAGTCGATAGTTTTGACGGTTCAAAATATTGGAGATAGTACGAACCGCAGGCAGCGATTCTTCTGGCCATCCTTCACCAACAAGTGCATTATAGACGGATTGCGCTGTCATGTTCGTATAGAGCAAGGTTGTTCGTAAACGCGGTTCAGCCTGACTGTATGGCTCCATTATTTTCCGAATGGATTCAAGCAACTCGGGGTTTTTCTCTTCAGATTTTGGCTTGTGTCGTTCCGTCAAATCATTGACACAGACAATGCCACTCTCAAATTCCTTGATCCCTAAAGCTACCGCTGAGCGATTCCAGCCAAATTCATTTTCTGCAATCCGAGGCTTGCCGTCCAATATTGTCAGCACGACATCTCCCATAGCTTGGCGTCGTACTGGCCATGGTATTAAGGAAACCAGACGAGTAATTAGCCCTGCGACTTCAGGTGATATGCTGTTTCGATTCAATACAGATGTCTTCATGTGCAATTTCTCCGGCTAATATGTTGCTGTATGAAAACATAATAAAAGGTATTTTAGTATTTACCAAATCCCTTAGGTCTCTACGTATGTGACGATCTTTTTATTTATTTCCAGCGCAGAGCATCTTTCAAACCTGAATTTCTTTCTGTTTTTCTCCTGACCGCAGAGAAAAATACTTCTTTATTTGCCCAGAGTTCAACATTTTTTTTTGCTCTGGTCATACCGGTATAGATCAGCTCACGAGTCAGAAGATCACTGTCAACCTGAGGAAGAAGCATCAATACGCGGTCAAACTCTGACCCCTGGCTTTTATGGATGGTCATGGCATAAGCCGTTTCATGCGCGGGAAGTCGTTCGGGAGGTATACTGCGGACTCCCCCTTCAGGATTCGGAAAAAAGACCCTCAAGAGACC
>CAISRC010000044.1 GCA_903887845.1 uncultured Chlorobiaceae bacterium | reverse complement strand
TCTGGATGTATTCGGTGATTTCGGTCGAAGGTGTTCCGGGGTAGGCATAGACGCCGGATATTCCGCCGTCAAGGGCCCCAAGCGCAATGGCCTCAGCGCCCAGCAAAAGTTGTTTCATCGTGAGCTCATTGAAAAAGTTGTTTCCAAAGATGAGAAATTATTTTTTTCATTGTCACCTTTGTAAACAAAGGCATGTCAGCCATCTTGTTACAAAAAACCGAAAATTGAACCTTTTCAGGGTAAAACCAGCTCGAAATATAACGCTTTCCCTGAATGGTTCGATCTGAAGCAACAAGAAATATTTGTTGCTTCGATTGTTCCCGGCTAGTTGTCCAGTGTTTACCCGGTGTGCGTGTGGATAGCACTCTCTCATCTGCATTGTGGATAGGGTAATATTGCGCAGTCACAAGTGGCAACCGTGCCGCTGGTGAAGAGCTGTTTAAGCTGTTCATGCTTCCGTAACCATTGATGGGCGAATGATTGGAAAAACCTTGTATTGGGAGGTTTTATTGGTCTCGGAGTTGACGCTCTTACTGGCGGATTATATGAACTCACGCCAACTTGGGTTAACGCTGATTTAAAAGTAAAGGGAATATTTTCAGCGACCATTGAGAACAAATCATTGTACGTAACTGTGACGCTGCAACCTGAAAAGTCATGGAGAAAGATAGGAGAACTGCAAAGCCTGTAAACGAAATAAAGAAACCCTCGGTGTTTGCCGAGGGTGGGGGATTGCTAATTTCCGAAATAGGCAGATTTTTAATTTCCGACTACATCATTTTGCCTGTTGCTGCGGTCAGCTTGTTATTTGTGCCGCAAAAGTCGCTCCATTATTTTCTTTAAGGTCATCGTAAAATTGTGCGTGACTGACTAAAGAATAAGGGATAAGCCATAAGAAACCTACGCCAAGTGTGAAGACGCACAATACACCCCAGCCAAAAAAACGTAATTGAAGGCAGAAAAACTTCCATTTATTTCCACGCATCATCTCTTTGCTCTTTGTTATAGCTTCTAATGGAGTAATTGAATTGTCTTCTGTAATAATGAAGTAGGCCATTGAGTATGACAATGTTGCGATAATACCTGGAACGAGAAGAAGTAATGACCAGCAGAAGATAAATATGCTTTGAAGAATGTATGTGCCAACGCAAAGTCCATAGATATTGAAGCCATTGAATAATTGTGATAGTCTTGTATTTTGCTTTCTTGAAAGAGATAAGGTAAAAAATGCTAAACCTGCGGCCATTGGGCCATCAATAAGCAAGGATAAAAGGATGTTGATTATTTCGGTGAAGAATTTGAGTGACTCTTCGGATGGTGACGACCCTGCTATACTGATACCGATAACTAAAGACAAGAATTGTACCACTATCATTAACAGGAAGTATACCGCTGCTGCACCAACTCCCAATCTCCATTTTCCCCTCAGCGCATCTCGTGCTTGAAAGGTTAAAACACGGTTTTCAGTCCTTGAAAGAGTACTCATATTTTTCGAATTTTGGGATTCCCGAAAAGTGAGTTTGCTCTTGATTATACATAAAAACATTAAAATAATTCAGCGCCTATTCGAAAAAATTTTAGCATGACTCAGCCCGAATCTGCTTGAGGTGCAGCAAACCCCATCAGAGTAAATGCAAAGATTTTTCTATGCGGCTGGATCTGCTGTGCTCCTCGAAGGATGGTGGAGACAGTCAGCAGGCAAGATATTTGCCCGTCATCAAGGTGAGATCGGAGCCTCTTTTTTTCTGAACTCAATCTTCAGCCATTGATCTTCATAGATGGCTTCGGCAACCCTCATCCCGGCAAGAAATACCGGAAGAATCACGTTTTTCTGGTAATTGCCGATTCTCAGGGTCAGCGAGTCGCCAAGCTGGAGAACGTTGGTTTCCATTTTATTGTCGAAGGCGAACGGCAGGCGCAGCTTCATGATATAGTGCCCTTCACTGACTTTTGTGATGGCAGTATGCTCCTCGCGGTAGAAAATATCAAGCGGATTTTTATCTCCATAGACCACGTCGCCGACGGTTTTCAGCATTTCAAGGCCAAGCACTTCCCGGCGGAAAAGGGGAACTTTCGTGATTGGAATGGGGGCGAAAGAGCGCTCAATCTGTTCAATATATTTGTGCTGAATGGTTTTCCACTCTTTAAAGTATTCTCCGTCAACCTCATCCATGAAGACCCTGTTGATGACGACCTGATCAACGGTGATGCCGTAAAGATTCAGGTAAGTGAGCGCACGCATGGACTCCTTGACAACCATCTTTTCCGGGTTCATGACAAGTCGCACCGTTGTTTGTGTTCCATCCGAGAGCAGGTCTATGATGCCATCTACAGAGGTGAAGAGGTGTTCGATCTGGTCATAGACCTCTGTTTCGGGAACAAGGTCATGAAGTCGGCTGATTTTTTTTGACAGGGGACGTATCACCGGTTTAACCACAAATTTTTCGAGGGTTCTTATCATCTTCAGCATCCAGCCGAAAGTTTCCGGCAGAGAGAGAAGCCGAAGGGTTTCGCCTGTCGGGGCGCAGTCAACAACAAGCAGGTCGTACTCTTTTGATTCGTTGTATCTTTTAATGTAGGAAAGTGAGAAGAGCTCCTCCATACCGGGAAGGACGCCCATCTCTTCGACATAGATTCCCTTGATTCCCTGCACTTCCATGATGTGGGCAAAGTGCGCGCGGACGATCTCCCAGTTAAGCGTCAGGTCGCCGTAGACGCTAACCTCCTGACCGTAGAGGTTGTCGGCAATTTTGAGGGGAGAGGGGCCCAGTTCAAGGTCGAAGGAGTCGCCGAGGCTGTGTGCCGGGTCTGTCGAAATAACGAGGGTTTTAAAGCCCATTGATGCCGCCTTTACGGCTGTCGCTGCGGCTATGGAGGTTTTGCCGACGCCACCCTTACCTGTAAAAACGATTGTTCTCATAATGTCTCCAGTGCAGGTATGTTTCGTTCACAGTTTCCGAATAGTACACGTAACCGTTCCGGGAGGTTGATAATTCAGTATTCCACAGTTTTTTTGTCGGCCACGCTGAAGAATTCTCGCACGTATGGAGTCTTATAGAAATTCCGTTATCTCTTCGAGAGATTTTCTTGATGTTGGGAAATGCACGGCATCAGGGGGTGCATATCCGAGCGGCGTCATTGCAAAAACCTCTTCATTCGGCTTGAGGTGAAGCGCTTCACGAAGCATGTCAGGATCGAACGCGGCAATCCAGCATGTTCCGAGGCCTTCAAAGGTTGCTGCAAGCACAAGGTGATCCATGACAATAGTGAGATCAGTTTCAATGGAGTTGTAGCCATCTTTTCTGCGAACCCATGCTTCGTCGCGGTTGCCGGAGACAATCACGAAACAGGGCACGCTCTGAATCCAGCCTCGAGCATAGCAGGAGTAGATTTTCTGAAGCATCTTCTCCGACTGAACGACATGAAATCGCCACGGCTGAAGATTCATTGCCGAAGGAGCAACTCTGCCTGCGTTGAGAATCCTGCGGAGCACATCATCGGGAATGGCTTTATTGCGCTCATAGCTGCGGATGCTGCTGCGTCTGGTGACAAGATCATAAAAGTCCATTGGTCACTCTCCTTCTATCGGTTCTCAATGATGTTGTTGAAGTCTTTGGTAATGGAGTGAAACATTGAGTTGGTTGATGCCTGCATGATAATGGATATTGCAGCATTGGTCATGGCATGGAGAATCGGTTGAGGGACAATCCGGAATGCCGGGTAGAGAATAAAGCGGACATCAATTTTTAAATCAAGCTGAACTCTGGTTTTTTCACTCTCTACAGGCCGCATCTTCATGTTGGCAAAGGCTTTTCCTTCAAAAAGGTACCTGGCTGGATCATCAATCTGGTCAGCAACCGGATGGTGTTTCCAGCGGATCGTTTTTCCTACCGTGTAGAGATTGATGATCTCCTCTGAGAGCGTGGCAGTTTCAGTGAGTTCTATATGTTCCGGCAGCTCCAGAAGAGGCTCTTCAGTTTGCTCAACATAAAAGATCACATCAAACGGGTTGTTTTGCGGATCGGTAACTCGAAAGAGCCATTTATAGACATTTTCGGTGTCAGTGAGTTCTACGCTATGGCAGAAAGGGTTGAACCCAAGCATCTTTTTGTGGTCTGAGAGATAGGCAACTGTCTGGTGAAATTCCCCTTGTAATATCCAGTCTCCCTTGCTTTTTCCTGTCGCTTCCATTTCCATGTTGTCGCGGTTTCCCTGTTTCGTTTACATCAGTTCGGATTGCAGGCGTTCGGCCTGGTCATGCATTTTGAGCGCATTGATAATTTCCTGCAGATCGCCTTGAAGTATCTGAGGAAGGGCGTGGCTTGTAAAGCCGATACGATGGTCGGTTACGCGTGACTGCGGGTAGTTATAGGTGCGGATTTTAGCGCTCCGGTCTCCGGTTGTTACCATCGAACGGCGCAGATCTGCCCGTTGCTGCTGTTGCTCTGCAAGCTGGATGTCGTAGAGTTTGGTGCGAAGCATCTGCATGGCCATCTCCTTGTTCTGGAGCTGTGAGCGCTGCTCTTGACAGGCGGCGACAATACCGCTTGGAATATGGGTGATTCGCACGGCCGTTTCAACCTTGTTGACGTTCTGCCCTCCCTTTCCTCCGCTCCGATAGGTATCGAATCGCAGATCCTCCCGGCGGATCTCAACATCCACCTCTTCCGCTTCCGGCAGTACGGCCACACTTACCGCAGAGGTGTGGATACGTCCCTGCGTTTCGGTATCAGGGACACGCTGTACCCGGTGTACGCCGCTTTCATACTTCATGGTCCCATAGACATCGTTTCCGCTCACTTCGAGGGTCATCTCCCGGAACCCTCCGGGCACGGAGCTTTCATTGAAGTGAAGCGTGTGGCATTGCCAGCCCTGCTGTTCGGCATACCGCTGGTACATTCTTGTCAGGTCGGCGGTAAAGAGCGCGGCTTCTTCTCCTCCGGTGCCAGCCCTTATCTCTATAATAACGTTGCGGGAGTCGGCCTCCTCTTTTGGAAGAAGCAGTACCTTGAGATGCTGTTCAAGCTCGGGCAGTTTTTTCTGCAGCTCATTGATTTCTGACTGCACAAGCTCTTTCATGTCGGGGTCATTCTCCTCTTTCAGGAGTTGCCGTGACGCATCAAGCTCTGATTTCTTTTGCGCGTACTGGTCGTAAGCCTGTACAATCTCCTTGAGGTCGCTGTATTCCTTGTTGAGCTTTCGGAAACGATCTTGATCGTTTGCTGCTTTTGGGTCGGCAAGCAATTGTTCAAGATCGAGGTGTTTTTCTTTTATGGATTGCAGTTTCTCAAGCATTCAATCTTAACTATTTAAAAAATCATTAATAAGAGAGAATGCAAAAAGTGCAAAAAGAAGCGCCATGCCGATTTGCTGGATACGCATTTTGACTTCGAAGGGAAGTTCCCGCCGGATGATTCCTTCAATACCATTCAGGACGAATTGCCCGCCGTCAAGGGCTGGAACTGGCAGCATATTGATGATCGCAAGAGAGATGGAGAGCATGGAAAGAAAATAAAGGAAGCTGACAGGGCCCTGTTCGGCGCTCTGGCTTGCGATTTTTGCAATCTTGATTGGACCTCCGACCGATTTGCGGAAATCCTCCTCGCCCGTGAAAATTTTGGCAAATCCCTGAACAGTCATGGCGCTCATTTTCCAGGTCTGTTTGATTCCACTGACTACCGATTCGGCAATATTGAGTTTTCTTCGTTCAGTTTCAATCGTCTGTTTCAGTGAGATACCTATTTTGCCTGATGTATTGGGTATAACAGTGGTGACGAATGTTTCGCCCTGGGAGCGAATGATTTCCGCATTGCTTTTGCTGCCTTGAGTTGCTTTAAGGTGCTGCCAGCGTATGCTGAGAGGCTTGCCGGCATTCGCAGAGATAATTCCCACGACCTCTGTCCAGTCGGAGACATTTTTTCCGTTGATTGCTGTAATGAGTGCGCCGGATTGTATTCCTGCATTTTTTGCGGGCATCTTTTCAAGAGCTTCGTCTATGACTGGCGGGACTATCGGGCGTATCCCGAGGCTCTTCTGTTTATTGATGCTCGACATGATGTTTGACGGAGCCACAATGGTGACGCTTTTTCCCTCGCGAAGGATTGTGTAGTTGAGCGATCGGGCGGTGAAAAGTTCGAGATCAAGAGCCTCCTCCCAACTGTCGAGGGGTTTGCCGTTTGCCAGTTGCAGCCTGTCACCCGTCTTCATGCCCATGGACGCAAACACTGATCCTTTTTCAACAAAGGCAGGATTGTTGACGCTGGTGCGGGATTCTCCAAGGACAAGGGTTATACCGATAAAGATTACTGTAGCAAGAATCATGTTCATAGCCACTCCCCCTGCGAGCACGATCAGGCGTTGCCAGACCGGTTTTGCCCTGAACTCCCAGGGTTGCGGTTCCGAGTTCTGAAAATCAGTGTCAAGGCTTTCATCGACCATGCCGGCAATCTTCACATAGCCGCCGAGCGGAAAGGCTCCGACGCCATACTCCGTCTCTCCGATCTTCTTTCTCCAGAGTCGCTTTTCAAAAAAGTCGAAACCGATGTAAAACTTGTCAACCCTCATGCCGAAAAGTTTCGCGGTCAGAAAATGGCCGAGTTCATGGGCGGTGACCAGAATGAAAATGGCAACAATGAAAAAAAATGTTGTACTCAGAAAATCCATGACAATCCTTTGTTTCAATAAAAATAGAGATGTTTCCGTTATGCACTCTCTTGTTTTGCGTGGTTTACAAGGTTATGCAATCAGTTTTTTTGCCGTTTCACGGGCCCAGCGGTCTGCCTGGAGATATTCGTCAATTTCGACAGGCGTGTAAGGCTCGTGAGCCTGCATGGTTTTGTCGACGGTTGCAGCGATTTCCGTAAATCCTATTTTCCTGTCAAGGAATGCTGCTACGGCGATCTCGTTTGCTGCGTTGAGTACGGCAGGATAAGTCCGTCCGGCTTTCAGTGCATCAAAGGCAAGGCGAAGCGCTGGAAAGCGCACCATATCAGGCTCCTCAAAGGTCAATGTCCCTATCTTTGGCAAGTCCAGCTTGTGGATACCGCTTTCGCAGCGTTCCGGCCAAGACAAGGCATAGGCTATCGGGGCGCGCATGTCGGGGGAGCCAAGTTGAGCGATGACGCAGCCGTCAATATATTCGACCATAGAGTGAATGATGCTTTGGGGATGCACGACGACGCCGATTTTTTCGGCGGGCATGTTAAAGAGCCAGTGAGCTTCAATGACCTCCAGGCCTTTATTCATCATTGTTGCGGAGTCAATGGTGATTTTTGCACCCATTGTCCATTGCGGATGTTTCAGTGCCTGTTCAAGCTTGACATTTTTAAGCTCTTCGGCTGAGGTGTTGCGGAATGGTCCGCCTGAGGCAGTCAGGATGATACGCTCAACATCTTCTGCACGGTGGCCCGCAAGTGACTGAAAGATGGCAGAGTGCTCACTGTCAACCGGAAGCAATTTCACGTTGTGTTTTTTTACCAGATCAGACACAAGCTGTCCTGCAACGACAAGTGTTTCCTTGTTGGCCAGGGCGATATGCTTACCAGCCTTGATTGCACTCACGGTTGGCACAAGCCCTGCAGCTCCGACAATGGCCGACACCACCATATCAACTCCTTCGGCGGAGGCAATGGTCGCAGCTCCTTCGAGACCGTAAAAGATTTCCGGCTTGTGCGAGCCAAGGAGAGCTTGCAGCTTTTGTGCCGAATCAGCATCCCTGACGGAAACAGCTTCAGGCAGGAACTCTTTGATCTGTTCGGCAAGCAATGCCACATCATGACCTTCGGCCAAACCGGCAATATTGAATTTTTCAGGGTGCTGTCTGACAACATCAAGAGTACTGAGTCCGATTGAGCCGGTGCTGCCAAGGATGGATAATGATCTCATAATGAGTAAGTAAAAAAATTACCGAGTTGTGGATAAATTATCGGCCTGAATTTATGCTTTTTCGTGAAGGCATACAAATAACCCGCATTGTTCACTGTGATGCCGTGCGTTTTTCTTTTTGCTTTTCTGAAGATATATGTTATAATTATGGCCGCAGTAATGGGTTCCTAGCTCAGTTGGTTAGAGCGACTGGTTTACACCCAGTAGGTCGGGGGTTCGACTCCCTCGGGACCCACATCATAACAGAAAAAGGCAGGGCCTCCCTGCCTTTTTCTGTTATGCCTCGTTCTTCAGTTTTCCTGTATTTTCCTTCCTTGCTTAAGTCTCGCAACGGCCTCCTCAAGCTCGGCTTGTTCTTTGTCGGTGAGTTGTTCCCTATTGCTCTGAACGGTTGGCTTTTCCTGGTTTTCATCTTCCAGCAGTACCTCCTCTTCAATGTGCGCGGGAAAAAGCCCCTCGGGACGTTTACCAAGAATTTCTTCAATCTGGGAATACTGAAGCATCTCCTTTAATAGCAGTTCGCTGGCAAGCTGCTCAAGTTTGTGCCGATTCTGTGTCAGCAGATTCATCACCTTCATGCGTGATTCTTCAACGATGCTCATGACTTCCCTGTCGATAAGTCGGGCTGTTTCTTCGCCATACTTTTTGTCAATGCCGGGGCCGCCATAATAGGGATTATTGCTTTCGTAGAATGAAAGGTTGCCGAGTTTGTCGCTCATGCCGTAGACGGTGACCATGTTGTAGGCTATGCTTGTCACCTTTTCAAGATCATTCTGTGCTCCCGTTGAGATTTCGCTGAAAATGATCAGCTCTGCAATACGTCCGCCAAGAAGGCCGCAGATGCGGCCAAGAAGCTCGCTTTTCGTCATGAGATAGCGATCTTCGAGGGGTATGTTCATGGTGTAGCCAAGTGCACTCATTCCCCTTGGAACGATTGAAATTTTCTGGACAGGGTCGTTGTCGGGCATCATCCAACTGACAATGGCGTGTCCTGCCTCATGATAGGCGACGATCTGCTTTTCACGCGGGTTGATCACCTTGTTCTTTTTTTCAAGCCCTGCCACACAGCGCTCAATGGCATCTTCAAAATCTTTCATCTCAATGCTTTTTTTGTTGCGTCGAGAGGCAAGCAAAGCTGCTTCGTTGGCGGCATTGGCGATTTCTGCTCCTGCAAATCCAGGAGTTTGCGAAGCAAGCGCTTTAAGATTGACGTCTTTTGAAAGAGACAGATCTTTGGTATGTACCTTGAAAATATCAATACGTCCCTTCAGGTCAGGTTTGTCAACCATGATCTGGCGGTCGAAACGGCCTGGTCTCAAAAGGGCTGAATCAAGGACATCAGGCCGGTTTGTGGCGGCAATAAGAATGACTCCCTTGTCGGTTGCAAAGCCGTCCATTTCGACAAGCAACTGGTTCAGGGTGTTTTCCCGCTCGTCATTGGCGCCCATCATCGCCCCTTTTCCCCTGCTTCTGCCGACAGCGTCAATTTCATCAATAAAAATAATACAAGGGGCTTTCTCCTTGGCCTGCTTGAAAAGGTCGCGCACCCTTGCTGCGCCGACGCCAACAAACATTTCCACAAAGTCTGAACCGCTGATACTGAAAAACGGCACATCAGCCTCGCCGGCAACCGCCTTTGCCAGCAGGGTTTTTCCGGTACCCGGTGGACCGACGAGCAGCACTCCTTTTGGCAGTTTGCCGCCGAGTGTTGTATACTTTTTTGGATCCTTGAGGAAATCCACCACCTCCATGACCTCGGCCTTTGCTTCGTCAAGACCAGCTACGTCCTTGAAGGTGATGCGGGTGTGTTCATCAAGGTTTTCGTAGAGCGCGGCCTTGTTTTTGCCGATATTCATGAATTGGGAGCCTGGGGCGCCCATACGTCGGAAAACAAAGAAGTAGATGCCGATAAGCAGGCCGAAAGGCACTATCCATTGCAGCAGTTCGCTGATCCACGTGCTGCTTGGCAGGCCCTGATATTTGATCCCCTTGCTTTCCAGCAGCTCAATCAGGCCCTCATCGCGCACGGGATTGACAATAATTTCATCCTGTTTAGATGTGGATTGAGGGAATGAGATGCCGGGGCCCTCTTTTTGCGAACCTTTTACGGCCAATCCTGTTTCTGCGCCCGGTTTGACCTTGACGTAAATTTTTTCCGGTGATATTTTTACTGAGACGACCTGGTTTTCTGCAATAAGTTTGCGGAAGGTGCTGTAGGGTATCTCCTGTGTTGAGCCTGACCAGAAAAAGGCAAGCTGCACTCCTATGAGAAGAACAATCACGACCACATAATACATTATCGGGAATTTCGGCCGCGGCAGGTTGTTTTCCGGTTCGTTTTTATAGGGATTTGAAGGTTTAAGTGATTTTTTTGCCATCAATCAGTAATCATGGTTATAATATAATGCGACTCAGGAGAGTGTTCACCGTTCGCGAAACTTGACAAACCCAATTTACGGGATTCTTCCATTTAATGAAGCATCTCGGAAGAAAACATATTATATATTGCTCAGACTTGAAATGTATTTCTATAGATATAAGTTTCATTGTGGGTTGGTGGAGTTGTTCCTGGCTTTAATTGTGCACTTTTTGACTTTTTATAACATCAGAGGATGAAGTTTATGAGTTCAGTTCGGGACAAGGCGAATAGCAGAATATCAGCACTGAAATCACTGTTGTGTGTAGGGCTTGACAGCGATGCAGGTAAAATCCCGCAGGTGTTTTCAGTATATCAAAACCCTGTGCTTGAGTTTAATCGTTCGATTATCAGGGCCACATCGGACGTTGCTATAGCATACAAGCTCAATACTGCGTTTTATGAAGCGCGAGGTGTTGCGGGATTGCAGGATATGGAACAAACCCTTCGCCTGATTCCTGAAGGCTGTCTGACGATTGCTGACGCCAAACGGGCGGATATCGGGAATACCAGCAAAATGTATGCGCAGGCTTTTTTTGATCACTGGTGCTTTGATGCTCTAACCGTTGCCCCTTACATGGGGTTTGACTCTCTGGAGCCTTTTTTCACTTATGAGAACAAACTGATTTTTGTGCTTTGTCTTACCTCAAATGACGGGTCAGTTGATTTTGAAGAGCAAGCGATGAAAGATGGTAAACCACTCTATCGTTCCGTACTCGGCAAGGTCGCTTCATGGAGCAGGAACGGAAACGGCGGCGTAGTTGTTGGTGCTACTAAAAGCGCTTTGCTTGGAGAGGTACGTCGTGATGCTCCCGGCCTTTTTTTGCTTATCCCCGGGGTTGGAGCCCAGGGGGGATCGCTTCAGGAAGCTGTGAATCTTGGTGTTGATGGTCATAGGCAAAGTGCCGTTATCAATGTCAGCCGGGCTCTTATTTATCCTTCAGCAGGCGATGCTGGATCCTTTTCATGTATTGATGATTATGAAAAGGCTGTTGCTGATGAGGCTTCAAAAATTCATAATGAAATGAGGCTTGTGTTATAATTCAGAGAGATCTCCGGAGAATCTGCTGGAGGGTTATGCAGTGCTCAATGGTAATTAATAAAGATTAATAAAGTAAAGTAAGTATGTGTGGAATTGTTGGATATATAGGCTGGCAGGATGCGGCTCCGTTGCTGTTAAAAGGATTAAAACGTCTTGAATACAGGGGTTACGACTCAGCAGGAATTGCTTTGCTGAATGGCACTCTTTCGGTGATGAAGCAGAAAGGCAGTGTTGGTGGTCTTGAAAAGGATACTCATACGCTCAGGCAAGAAATACCCGGTGCGACCCTGGGTATTGGTCATACCAGATGGGCTACGCACGGCGAACCCAGTGACCGCAATGCTCATCCACACTTGAATGCTGCAGGGGATATTGCAGTCATTCATAACGGTATTGTCGAAAACTTTTCGGCACTGAAACAGGAGCTTGTTTCTCAGGGTTACGTTTTTGTCAGTGAAACTGATTCTGAGGTTCTGGTACATCTGATTGACAGGATATGGAAGAGTGAGCCGTCGCTTGACCTGGAAACGGTCACCCGCAGTGCTCTTCGTCATGTTGAAGGTGCTTATGGTCTATGTGTCATCTCTTCGCGTGAGCCTGACAAGATTGTTGTTGCACGCAAGGGCAGTCCACTGGTGATCGGTATCGGTATTGGTGAGTTCTTTATCGCTTCGGATGCGGCTCCCATTGTCGAACATACCAACAAGGTGGTGTATCTTTCTGATGGCGAGCTTGCTGTGGTGACAAGGGAGGGCTATTCTATCAAGACGATTGAGAATGTCGAGCAGGAAAAGATTGTGACTGAGCTCGATTTTTCATTGGAAAAAATAGAGAAAGGCGGGTTCGAGCACTTTATGCTCAAGGAGATTTTTGAACAACCTGCCGTCATGCACGATGTCATGCGCGGGCGCGTCCGCCTTGAGGAGGGGCGACTCTGTCTTGGCGGGATTGAAGATTACCTCGATCGTCTGAAGCAGGCAAAGCGCATCGTTATCTGTGCCTGCGGTACAAGCTGGCATGCCGGTCTTATCGGTGAATATCTGATCGAGGAGTTTGCCCGTATTCCAGTTGAGGTCGACTATGCCTCAGAGTTCCGGTATCGCAATCCGATTGTGGGTGTCGATGATGTGGTTATTGTTATTTCTCAGTCTGGTGAAACCGCCGACACCCTTGCGGCGCTTCGTACCGCCAAGGAGAAAGGAGCCCTTGTCATGGGTATCTGTAATGTTGTGGGTTCTACTATTGCCCGTGAAACGCTGTGTGGAATGTATACCCATGCAGGTCCTGAGGTTGGTGTTGCTTCAACCAAAGCCTTTACCGCTCAAGTGATTATGCTCTATATGCTGGCTCTTGCGCTGAGCAAGGGAAGAACCATTTCCAACGAGGAAATTGTGCTGAACCTTAAAGAGCTTGTTTCAATTCCTGAAAAAGCTGCACGTATTCTTGAACTTGACAGCCAGATAAAATCCATTGCGGAACGCTTCAAGGATGCAAAAAATGTTCTCTATCTCGGGCGTGGCTTCAATTTTCCGGTCGCTCTTGAAGGTGCCCTGAAACTTAAGGAGATCTCCTATATTCATGCTGAAGGTTACCCTGCAGCCGAAATGAAACATGGGCCGATTGCTTTGATTGACGAGGATATGCCTGTCATCTTTATTGCCACCCGCGACAATACCTACACCAAGATTCTCAGTAATATTGAGGAGGTACGCAGCCGTAAAGGTCGGGTTATTGCCATCGCCAATGAAGGTGATCAGGAAATCAGCCGTCTGGCGGAACATGTGATTTATATTCCACAGGCATCCGGGCCGATCACTCCGCTTCTGACAGTTATTCCTCTGCAGCTCCTTGCTTATCATATTGCTACGCTTAGGGGGTGTAATGTTGATCGGCCACGAAATCTTGCGAAATCGGTTACCGTTGAGTAAAAGAAACGTTTTGTTATTTCACTCTAAAATGACATAAGGATTATGCAAGGACATATAGTTATTACTGGAGCGACAGGTGTCATAGGGACTGAACTTGCCCTGAAGCTGATTGAAAGGGAGGAAAAAGTTGTAGTCCTGGCTCGTGTACCTGTAGTGGCAGCCCGTAATATCCCCGGTGCTGCGGAATATGTTCAGTGGGATTCGGGTATGGAAAGTGGCGAATGGACCGGTTTTATCAGCGGAGCGAAGGCGGTGATTCATCTTGCAGGCAAACCCCTTCTTGAAAGCCGATGGACCGAAGCGCACAAAAATGAGTGCTATGCCTCAAGAATTCTCGGTACCCGGCATATTGTTTCGGCAATTGCTGCTGCTCCGGAAAAACCACAGGTTTTTATTTCTGCATCTGCCATTGGCTATTATGGCTCGTTTTCACGCTGTAACGATACTCCGGCAATGGACGAGTCGGGTTCAGAGGGGAAGGATTTTCTTGCAAAAATCTGTATTGACTGGGAAAAGGAGGCGATAGCCGCTGAAAAAAGCGGCTTGCGTACAGTCTTGTTAAGAACGGGCATTGTTTTATCGACAAAAGGCGGCATGTTGCAGAAAATGCTTCCTACGTTCCGCTTTTTTCTTGGAGGTATCATTGGTTCTGGTCTTCAATGCATTTCCTGGATTCATATTGATGATGAAATTGAAGCTATTCTCAAGGCACTTGATAATCCTCTTTACCATGGAGCAATTAATCTGGTCAGTCCGACCCCTGTTTCCATGAAGGAGTTTGTTATGGCGCTTGCGGCTGTTCTTGACAGGCCGGCCCAATTGCCGGTGCCGGATTTTGTCGTTCATCTGCTTATGGGTGAAGGAGCAGAATACGCGGTCAAAGGTCAGAATATAAAGCCCGGATTTTTGATGGCACAACATTTCCCTTTTATCTATCCGAATCTGTCCGATGCTCTTTCGGACCTTATAGAGCACAAAAAATAAGCTGGTTGATAAACTGACAAAACGGAGTAAAAAATAATATGGGTACAAGAGGACGTGAAATTGTTGGAGAGCATCTTCCCCGTGTTCTTGAACTGCTCAACAAGGCTTTTGCTGACGAATGGCTTGCCTATTATCAGTACTGGATTGGAGCAAAGGTGGTGCAGGGGCCAATGAAGGATGCTGCGATTGCCGAACTTCTGCAGCATGCTGCTGATGAGCTTCGTCATGCTGATATGCTGACAACAAGAATTATTCAGCTTGGAGGAAAACCGGCTTCAAGTCCGCTCGACTGGTTTACTCTGTCGAACTGTGGCTATGCGTCACCTGATGATCCTTTTGTGAAAAAGATACTTGAACAGAACATTGCGGGCGAGCAGTGTGCTATCAACGTCTATAACAGTATCATTGAGGAGGTCGGGCTCAAGGACCCTGTTACCTACAATATTGCGGTACAGATTCTCCAGGACGAAGTCGAACATGAAGAGGATCTGCAGGCTCTTCTCGAAGATCTTGGTGTTTTTCTCATCAGGCAGTAACTTTTTTTCTGTACCATCAATAAAGCCAGGCAGAACAGGTATTCTGTCTGGCTTTTTCCGTTACACTCTTTTCAAATAGCTCAAGAAATCTCCCGGTTTCACTGAATATTCCCCTGCATCATTGTTGTGTTTATTCAAAAAAATCTTCCTTTTCGTAATAAAAGAGGTTAATTTTTTGTTTTTGGTTAAAAAATTAACTACATATTTGTTGTTATTATTAATTATTAAGGCTTCATTAATTTATCATACTCTGGTTATGAGGAAAAAACTTTTCACGGCACTGCTGTTCCTGATGGCGGTATCGTTGTTTCATGGTACCGCTCATGCGGCGGGAGAGGTGGTCACTGATACTGGAACAACGTCATGGATGTTGACATCGACGGCACTTGTTTTACTTATGGTTCCAGGGCTTGCCATGTTTTATGGCGGTCTTGTCCGGACAAAGAATGTGCTTGGTACCATGATGCACAGTTTTGGTGCCATGGTGGTTATTGGTGTGCTCTGGCCGATGGTTGGCTATTCGCTGAGTTTTGGTCCTGGTATTCTTGGCGGTTTGGTTGGATGGGATAACAAGTATTTCATGTTACAGGGTATTGATGAAACCATCATGCCCACCCATATTCCTGAATATGTGTTTGCCATGTTCCAGGGGAAATTTGCCATCATTACCCCTGCGCTGATTGCGGGAGCTTTTGCTGAGCGGGTTAATTTTAAGGGATATGCCGTGTTTATCGCTCTGTGGAGTATTTTTGTCTACAGCCCGATCTGTCACTGGGTATGGGCTGCCGACGGTTTTCTGTTTAACCTCGGGGCTGCAGGGGCCATTGACTTTGCTGGTGGGACAGTCGTTCATATCTCTTCAGGTGTTACCGCCCTTGTGGCCGCACTCTACCTTGGCAAAAGGCGCGCTTATCCAAACAACGTCATGCATCCGAACAATCTTGTGATGACTCTTATGGGTGCGGGTCTGCTCTGGGTAGGATGGTTCGGTTTCAATGCCGGCAGTGCTATTGCCAGCGATCTCGCCACAGCAAGGGCTCTGACTGTTACACAGATGGCGGCAGCATCGGGAGCCTTTACCTGGATGATCATTGAAATGTTCCAGCATGGCAAAGCGACAAGTCTCGGTGTAGCTTCAGGTATTTTAGCGGGTCTTGTGGCCATAACGCCTGCCGCAGGGGTTGTGCAGCCTTCAGGCGCGCTTGCTCTCGGTGCTCTTGCTGCAATTTTCTGTTATTGTGCGATTTTGATCAAGAACAAACTTGGCTACGACGACAGTCTTGATGCATTTGGTGTTCATGGTGTTGGAGGAATTGTTGGTGCTCTGGCTCTGGTGTTTTTCATCCGCCCGGCATGGATGGCTGATGCTGCCGCTAAAACGCTCGACAAGAGCTGGACAGTATGGCAGCAGCTTGGCGTTCAGGCTACGGCAGTAGGCGTTACCATTGGTTATGCCGCAGTCGTCTCTTTTATTCTTCTGTTCCTGGTTGAAAAAACAATCGGTCTGCGTATCTCTGAAATTGATGAAATGTCCGGTCTGGATCACAGCATGCACGGTGAGCATGGATACGGTCTTATCAACCTTAACTAATTTTTTGCAATGAAACTGATTACAGCAATCATTCAGCCAGACAGGCTCGACCATGTTCGTGAGGCTCTGATTCAGGCCGATATAACAAGAATTACTGTCAGCAGGGTAACTGGCCATGGCAGGCAGGAAGATATTGATATCTACCGTGGCCAGAAAATAGCGCCGAACCTGATTCCAAAAATCAGGCTTGATATTGCGGTTAATAATGAGTTTGTCGATATCACTGTCGATACCATCATTAATTCTGCCAGTCACGGTGTTGGGGAAATCGGTGACGGAAAGATCTTTATCACTCCGCTTGAAGAGTGTATCCGTATCAGAACCAGGGAACGTGGCGGAAAGGCTATATAGAAGGCTTCGTCTTAGCGCATCCGGTATGGCCTGGTGCCTTGCCGGATGCGCTGAGCTCCCCAGGAAAAAACAGGATGTAAATATTATGTCGGGCTCTCCCTGGGGTTCGGCTGTGGTAGTAGTGGTGGTGGCTGCTGCAGGTGCTGTTTCCATCCAGGATAATAGGTGTTAAGCCACCTTTCTGCATTGATTTCGCCAAGTTGAGCCGCCTGGCAAAAGTCGTCGGTCTGTCCAGCCAAATCACCTGTTTTGCTTTTGGCGATTCCCCGGTGAAAAAAAGCAGCAGCCATTCTTTTGTCAAGTTCAATAGCCTGTGAAAAATCGGGAATAGCTCCGGCAAAATCTCCGGTTATGTTTTTTACGATTCCCCTGTTATAGTAACCGACAGCCTTGAAATACGGCTCACCGCATGTTATGACCATTGAGTAGTCATCAATGGCTTGAGGATATTTTTTCAACTGCTGCTGTGCAATGCCCCGCATCTGGAACGCCATGGCAAAAGCCGGGTTGCTGTCGATAGCTTTGGTATATAATTTGATTGCCTTTGCAAGGTCGCCCTGCTGGTGCTTTTCAAATCCCTGATCGAAAAAACTGTTGGCTGATTCAGCGAGCCCGATGCTGGTCAACAGAAGCATAAAGGCTGCTGCAACAGTAATACAACGCAAAGTCCTTTTCATTGATATTGAGGCGACGGAAGTTTCAACGGTATCTGTTTGTTAAATAAGGAAGTTTTCGGGAAAGTTAAAGTTTACTTTTTCTTCGTTCGGTGCAATATTGTTTTCACCGGTGTTTATTTGTACATGTACCCCCGCTTTTTCTATCTTGCTTATGGTTACTCTTATTAACAGACCCACTCGTTAATGTTCAGGATCAGCCTTGAGGAATTTGAAGGGCCGCTTGATCTGCTGCTTTTTTTTATCAGGCGTGATGAACTGGATATCTATAATATTCCGATTTCAAAAATTACTGCGGATTTTATTGGTTATATTCATGATGTCAGCAATCTCAATCTTGAAATAGCTGCAGATTTTATTTATATGGCCTCCATGCTGATGAGCATCAAGGCGAACATGCTTCTTCCGCATCCGGTTCAGGATGAGGTCGAAACCGATGAGTTTGATCCAAGGCGTGAACTTGTCCAGCGGTTGCTTGAATATAAACGGATCAAGGAGGCTGCAAGTGCAATGACTCAGCTTGCCGAAGTTCGCCAAAACCATTTTGCCCGCGGCTTTTTTGAGGAGTTTGAGCCCAAGGTTATTGATGAGCTGGATGAGTTGGTTCATCGGCCAACACTCTACCATCTCATGCAGGCCTACAAGTCGGTGCTTGAGAACGTGCCCCGTCCCGCAACGCGCAATGTCATGGATGCTCCGGTAACGATTGAGGAGCAGACCGCCATGATTCTTTTGAGACTCCAGGAGCAGCGGGAGCTCTCTTTTCTTTCAGTGCTTGAGGGCGTCACCGAACGCCTTATTCTTGTGGTAACGTTTCTTGCAGTCCTTGAGCTGTGTAAAAACAGACGGATAATCGTGCTGGTAAAGGATGGTCATGACGATTTCTGGATTTCGCTACGAACCGGATCGTTATCTCCCGTGATAACTTGAAGTTACTATAGGCCGCTATGCTATCAGAAACAAAGGGTTTCAGGTGGTGATCTACAGGCTTGCCGGTGAATGCTTCAGATAAAACATTATCTTCAACGTCGGGTGAGCATTTCAAATGACGGTCTGATCTTTGGTTAGATCACCGTTTGAGAACGCGTTAAAGCTCATTATAAGAGACCAGCAAAATTACAAGACAACCGACGACACAACAATTCATGAACCACAACGGAAGTAACATAGAATCACGACTTTGGGCGGCGGCAGACGAACTTCGGGCTAACTCAAAGCTGAAATCTTCGGAATACTCTGTTCCGGTGCTTGGGCTGGTCTTTTTGCGATTTGCCGACCACAAGTTCCAAGTGGCAGCCAAAGAGCTTGAAGGATCGGGTGGGAACCGTCGCGGCATCGGCCCGGCGGACTACCAAGCCCAAGGTGTACTCTTTCTGCCGGAAGAAGCTCGTTTTTCGACACTGATACAACTCCCTGAAGGTGTCAACATTGGTGCAGCAATTAACGATGCCATGCGGGCCATAGAAGCGGAGAATCCGGATCTCAAGGATGTTTTGCCCAAAACCTACAACCGTTTCGAGAACTCACTGCTCAAGGAGCTGCTCAAGACCATGAACTCTGTTCCTATGGACATTGAGGGCGATGCTTTTGGCAAGATTTATGAATACTTCCTTGGCCACTTTGCCATGAGCGAGGGGCAGAAGGGTGGAGAGTTCTTTACTCCAACCGCCATTGTTCAGCTTGTTGTCAGTATCATCGAACCGTTTCATGGTCGTATTTTTGATCCAGCTTCCGGCTCTTGCGGCATGTTTGTGCAGAGTGCCCGCTTTGTTGGCGAACACAAGATGAACCCTGATGCCGAACTGAGTATCTATGGACAGGAAAAGGTTTCAGAGACTGTGCGTCTTGGCAAGATGAATCTTGCGGTCCATGGGCTCGGTGGAGATATTCGTCAGGGGAACGCTTACTACGAGGATCTGCATAGCTCTATCGGCAAGTTTGATTTCGTCATGGCCAATCCGCCCTTCAACGTTGACCGAATCGACAAGGAACGGCTCAAGGATGACAAGCGCTTTCTTTTTGGCCTGCCGCGTACCGACAACGGCAACTACCTTTGGATTCAGCTCTTTTACAGTGCGCTCAACGAAACTGGTCGAGCAGGGTTTGTGATGGCCAACTCGGCATCTGATGCCCGTGGTTCTGAAATGGATATCCGCCGAGAACTCATTGAGGCGAGTGTTGTGGATGTCATGGTCGCCGTCGGTTCCAACTTCTTCTATACGGTGACACTGCCCTGCACGCTTTGGTTTTTCGACAAGGGCAAACGTAATACCAATCGGGCTGATACCGTGCTTTTCATCGACGCTCGTCACCTCTTCCGCCAGATTGACCGTGCTCACCGCGAGTGGACACCGGCACAAATTGAGTTTCTGGCCAATATTGTCCGGCTCTACCGAGGTGAGGCTACGGAGAATCTGCATGATAGCGCCGGATTGGTTGGGGGGCACTTCCCCGATGGCCACTATGCTGACATAGCCGGGCTCTGCAAAGTAGCAACGAAAGATGATATCGAAGCACAGGGTTGGAGCCTCAACCCAGGACGTTATGTTGGTGTTACCGCCAGGGTTGAAGATGAATTCGATTTCAAGGAACGGCTTGAAGAACTGAACGAGGAACTTGAAACTCTCAACATTGAGGCGCGGGAACTGGAAGAGCAGATTGCGGAGAATGTTGTCAAGCTGCTGGAGGTGGAGTGATGGCGAGCAAGCAAAAAAAGACCGCCGGGATGATGCGGTTATCGCCTCCACTTCTGGAAGAGCTTCGCAGGATGATTGAAGAGAGCCGCAGGAGCTTGGCCGGGGCGGTTAATGCTGCAATGACTATGCTTTACTGGCGAATTGGCAAGCGAATTCTTGCGACGCTGTCGCAACAATTTGAACGGTTCAAGCAAATTATTGCGGCTTACAATGCCGGAAGCCTCAATCCCGAAGAGTTTTTCCGGCAACTGGTCACTTTTGCCCAGAGTCTGAAAGAAGAAGAGAGGCGAGGGGTGAGTGAACAGTTAACCGAAGAGGAGCTGGCGCTGTTTGACCTGTTGATGAAACCACCGATTGAGATGAGTGCTTCTGATCGGGAGAAGGTGAAAGCTACCGCAAAGGAGTTGCTGGTGACACTCAAGAACAACAAACTGGTGGCTTGATTGGCGGAAACGTCAACAGGCGCGTGCAGCGGTCATGGATGGTATTAACGAGCGCTATGGGCCCGGCGCGGTGAGACTGGCTTCAGAAAACTCTGAAGGTTGGAAGCCGAATCAGGAAAGGCTTTCACCATACTATACGACGAGGTGGAAGGACATTATTTCAGTGAAGGGGTAAAACCGTATTGCAGCATACTGAGCAGGACAACATGAAAGACATTGAGATGTTATCCTGAAAATGTTGAGTTAATAAAATCAATGGAAGGAGCTGGATCAAAAGATTAAGGACAGTGCTGATAAAGAGTCTTTTCGAGGTAGGCATAAGAGTTAATTATTAAGTTTAACAGAAGCGATGGGTTATTATTATGGTGTGGGTTAATTGACTTCTTACTACTACAGCGAGGGGTATCGTTCCCAGTGCGGCAGAATTTTGGAAAATCAAGATTTTGAGGTAAGAATTAACAATCCTTTCCAAAGAGAATCGTGGTTGGGATCATATTGCCATCATTCCCAATTCATATCTGAGGAGTGAGTTTGGTCTTGAAAACAATGACGGGGTGAGTTTTGCTTTGTCTATTCAGGGCGGAATACAAATGCCGGGTGTTCGTGATTTGGCCATCCCCGTCAGTACGTTAAAGATGTTCAGACATGAGGCTTTCCTTTGGTGGATGAAAGTTATGAATGGGGGGATACTGAGTAATTTCTCTTAGCAAGAAGAGGCTATATTTTACGTCATGCAAACCCCAAAATGATTTGACAAAGATGAAAAAAATATTTGCCCCGCTTTTGTGTTTTCTGCTACTTGCTGGATCCGCACAAGCTGCCACACAGGAAGAAATTCAGAAAATCAAGATTACTGCCGCACAGGGAGATGCTAAGGCTCAGTTCGATCTTGGGTGGATGTACGATAACGGCAACGGTGTCATACAGGACTACGCAGAAGCTGTAAAATGGTATCAGCGTGCGGCTGAGCAGGGGGATGAACTGGGTCAAGTCCAACTTGGTGCAATGTACAATTTTGGGCACGGTGTAGTACAAAACTATTCTGAAGCTGTAAAATGGTATCGGCTGGCGGCGGCCCAAGGTAATACTTGGGCTCAGTACAGTCTCGGGTGGATGTATGAAAAAGGTCAAGGAGTAGGGCAAAGTGACGTTGAAACTACAAAATTGAATGCTGATAAGGGTAATGTCACCGATCAGATAGAACGTATGATTGAAGGGTTCAGTCAGGACTACGCAGAAGCTGTTAAATGGTACCGTCTTGCGGCTGAGCAGGGGTATGCAGATGCTCAGTCCAATCTCGGAGCAATGTACTATTTTGGACATGGTGTAGCACAAAACTATTCTGAAGCTGTAAAATGGTATCGGCTGGCGGCGGCCCAAGGCAATGCTATGGCTCAAATAAATCTTGGGGTATGTTACGCAAATGGTCAAGGCGTAAGACAAAGTTATACTGTAGCCATAAAATGGCATCAGCTTGCGGCAAGGCAGGGAGAGGCAACTGCTCAGTATAATCTTGGTTTAGCTTACGAAAATGGACGAGGTGTGAAGCAAAATAGAGCCACAGCAAAAGAGTGGTTTGGAAAAGCTTGTGACAACGGATTTCAAAAAGGATGTGATGCTTTCCGCAGATTGAACGAAACAACGAAACGACGATAACTGACCATTTTCTAAGTTTAGGTGCCACGCCGGAGAGATTTGAGAGTAGTCAGGGTAAGGCGGGTATCAGTTGTATCCAGCAAGCACTTGAGTGCTCCCGTCATGAAATTCTCCTCTTTACTACACTTTAATGCGCAAAGTCCAATCAAGATATTTCAACTATTTGCGATGCTCACTCAGATGCTTTTTTAGTTGTTCTACAGACAGTGCTGGGCGAGTCCTATGGATTATAGCGTGACAGTTAGGGCAAACAGGAATAAGGTCTTCAATTGGATTTAACTCATATTCCTTATTAACGGAGGTTCCAGAAAAAATCAAGCCGGAAATATCCGTAACCGATTATTTAAAAATTAGTTATAGGATTAGCGCAAACTTAATTATTGTGACTACTTTGGGATATTTTTGACGAAATAACAGCAGGGTTTGTGACGCAGGCAAAGATTTAGATCAAATCCAGACCCAAGTATAGGCAATTAATTTATGATACACAAATTTATTAGTGACTACGTTTTTTGACAATTTTCTTCTTAACAAATTTATTTATATATCTTTATCGGTTTTTGGCTCCGGAACTTCCGTTATTAATCTCAGACAACGGTACAATATGATGGACGTGAATGTAGTTTTTTCCAATTGCTCCATAACACATATCAAAATCGAAACCACAAATCGAACATTTATAGCCATGATACTGGACGCATTTGGCTCTGGCATCAGCACTCCGCTCATAGGTATTAACTGATACTGTTATGGATGCACCTTCCGTGAAAAGCTCTGGGCCTTCAATTTCTTCAGAAAGAAGGTTGTCTAAAGCATCATTAGACGCATACCAGTTACCACCAACCCGTTTGAGTGATTTTCCAGTTAGCTGAGGATCAAAGTCTTCAATTTTAGCTGGCCCCTTACCGTCTATATCCTGATTTGCAGTGGAATATTTTATAGGAAAGGTTTTTAACACATATTTTCCCTCTTCGATCAATCGTATATGTTCCCGTGATTGATTATATCCAGGAGCTTTTCTTCCTCCACTATAGGTTTGCCAGTCTTCACTGAAAATCAGTGATGTATTGCCTTTCGTGAATTTATCCCACGCGCCAAAAATTATTTTCTTTTCCTTTTCGTTGATGTAAGACCAACTCCAAGTCCAGTTGCGACATGTGGCACCTTGTGCTTGGATGAATTTCTTTTTATTCATTGGCTCTGCATTATTTTTCGCGTCAATAAAAACTCATATAATTTTATTTACTAAAGAGATAAGAGCAAAAGGGATTGCTATACACCCTAAATTCCCGGAAAATTATAACGATGCCGGGTCAAGGATGGGAATATCGAGGGCCGTGAGAATCTGACGCTGAGGCTTGGTCAGTTCGGTCAGGATGTGACCATACTTTCCCGAGTAGTTCACCTTGGTGAGCGTCT